>NZ_JACOOT010000036.1:0-127535 GCF_014287535.1 Blautia segnis
GAAAGGATCCCAGCAAGAACGAGGCTTGTTAGCCTTCTACCTTGCGAGGGATCCTTTTTTCTATGAAAGATGAAATTTATTTTTGGCCGCAAAAATCCCTTGTCTGGATTTTTACAGCCGCACTTTTGATCAAGCTGTTTTTTCCGTTATTTTTCCCTCAAACTTCTTTAGTTTTTCATTGAGAAAACGATAGTATTTATTTATATTCCTTCCGATTGCATACAGCATGAATTCTTTGTACACTTTATCTGCAGAACGGTAATTAAAACGGCGGAAGTTTTCGTTTTCTTTGATATCACCGAAATGTCCTTCTGTCTGGATCGAACGTGTCTGCCGTTTTAGAATCCCGCGCTCACTTTGGATGTTTGCATGGGATTTTTCACGCAGTTCTTCCCACTGTTCATTGATCTTCATTACCTTATTTTTCTCAACATCCTTTTCGGCATTATATTTATACAGACAGCGGGCTTTATGTTCGCATCCGCTGCAGTCGGCGCAGCCGTAAACCTCAAAGGTCTGGGTATAGCCATCCTGCTCTTTGGTTTCCGTTCTTATGTGACGCAGTTCACGTCCGTCATGGCAGATATAGAACTGCTCATCTTCAAATACCTCAACCTTCATGTTGTAATATTTGCTGATATCTTCCGCATATGCACGTGTTTTACGTTTCTCATGATCCTGCAGTTTTATATAACTTTCTATCCCTTTTTCTTTTAAATAAAGCAGATTTTTCTCACTACAGTATCCGCTGTCAGCAGTCACCTCTTCCAGGACGCTGCCAAAAGCCTCCTGGTGTTTTTCCAGGACTGGGATCAAGGTATTGTAATCCGTCCGGTCATTACTTACATATCCGTGAACGATGAAATAATTTTCCACGGCGATCTGTACGTTGTACGCCGGCTTTAACTGTCCGTTCAGCATATGGTCCTCTTTCATCCGCATAAAAGCAGCTTCCAGGTCTGTCTTGGAATAGCTGTTCCGGTCTTTTCCCATGATCTCAAAGCATTCTTTATATCCCATCAGACGCTGGCCGAGATGCTCCAGTTCCTCATACAGCTGCTGGATCTCAGGTTTTCTTTTTCCTTTTCCATAAACGAACTCTATCCCTTCTCCAGTGGCAATCGTACTAGAGCGTGTTTGAAAAAGGCTTTCTGCAAGATGTGCGTCACAATTTGTGGGAGATTTTGTCCGGATGAGGGCGCCGTAGCGGGCTACGGCAACTGAATTCGGGCAAAATATACCGCAAAGTGGGGCGTGCAGATTGCGGGAATGATTTTTCAAACACGCTCTAAGGTTCTTCTGCAGTTTCAGGATTTCAAGCGGAGAGCAGTTATCAATCTCAATAACTGTATTATTTGCAAGTTTCTTATGTTTTGACAGCTTCCGTTTCCGGTTCTTTTCTATAACACTGCGGACTTTATCCATTCCCTCGATCACAAACATCTGTGCATTCCCGATATCATACTTTGGCCCATAACCATTCTCCTGCAAAAATGTATTATACCTGGCAAAGTTCAGCTCAATAGAATCTAGCAGACCAGCCAGATGGTAATTGATCGTACCGCGCCAGACAAATGTATAACGGTTTGCATTGGCTTCGATCTTAGTCCCATCAATAAAAAGTTCTTTTAGTGTAACAAGGCCTTCTTTTTGAAGCCGGAGCAAAAACTGGTAATTAAGATCATCCAATATTTCAGAAGTTAGCTTTTTCCCTTTAAATCCATAAAAAGCGTCCCGTTTTGGTTTCTGCCCATGGGTCAGCCAGATAAAAGCGAGATCTCTTTCACATAATTCTACAATACGGTCAACAGAACGTACCCCTCGCATGTTTGCGTAAGTAACCACAGCATACATCATAATTGGGTTATACCCGGTTCTTCCCTTATCTGAACAATTGGCCAGCAGACCAGAAAAATCTAAATCCTCCATCACTTTTTTCAGGGTATAGACTGGATCGTCGTCGGGTAAACTCAATTCATAGAAATTAAAGTTAATTTTCTATTGCCCTAATTCAAAAAAGTCGGTATAATAATTAGTTGTTAGCATAGTTACATTATAACATGTAACGGGGAGAAAGATGGTTGTCGGTAACCATCTTTTTTCTTTTTTTGATAAAAAATTTCGGGATGGTGTGACTCGGTATGAGTCACACCCTCCCTCTCTTAGAACTGTCTATTTCCCGACAGCCCCTTATTATATTATTTCTTACTGCGGTATGCTTCTGCTTCCCAATGTGTAATAAAGTATGTAATATCATCTGTCATGTGAAGCGGTCCGCCAAAGCTTTCTGCATATACTGCAAGCTTGATGGCATCTTTTACAAGAAGCTGTGCTTTTGCAGCTTTTCCCTTATCATCTTCCATAATAAAGGCGCCAACTCCCTGTACCAGAATCAGTCTTGGTTCTTTGTCATTCTCTGCCATAAATGCGTCCAGCGCTGCTTTTGACTGATCAATATTTTCTACAAATAACGGATATGGTCCACAATATACAATGTGATCCGGTGTAAACGGCTTCAGAAGCGGTGCAGCCGCTGCTTTATCTTTTACAAAATGATCAGCTTCTGCTGCAGGTACCACTTCTACTGCATGTCCCAGTAACTGAGAAAGCTTCTCTGCTGCCTGCTCTTTTTCAGGTGTAACCACATCACTGACATCAGCAGTTCTCTTTACCTGTTTCTCTAATTTACTGATCACATCATCAAATAACACTCCGATTTCCTCTACAGTATTTGCCGCAACGAAAATTCCGTGATTCTGAAGCAGAAGAACCTGAACATCTTTTCCGTATTCTTCTTTATAAGCATTCATTTTCTCATAACAGATACGCGCAAGTGTATATCCGGGTTTGCAGATATCGATCCAGAGTACATCTTTTCCAAGAAGCTGTTCGCTGAGTTCCTTTGCCCCTTTTCCGCAGGTCAGTCCATTGACAAGTGTAGGATGAACATGCAGTACATATGTATAGGCAAATAAATTATGAAGCAGTGCTTCCACACTTGGACGTTTGGTTTTGTCAGCATCTGTTACTGCAGCCATAACATCTGCAAGATACAGTGATTCACGTTTGACATCATCTTCAGGATAATCTGTCTTCATGATCTCATTCAAACGTGCTCTGCTCATTTCCACAAATTCCTCTGACTTGATTGTAGCAAGCTGTGTACCAGAGCCTTTTACATACAATGTGGTGTCGTCTTTTACTGAAGTATTACCACCGCCTGCAAGAACATAAGCAGGGTTGCTTCCATAAGTATTTGACATTTTTACTAGGGTTGAAAGATCCATAGTTAAAATTCCTCCCGTATTTATAATAGTTTTGTTGTTCCCCATTCCATTGTACACGATATCCTGCTTTTTTCCAAGTGTTATGGAGTAAACAGTAACGTTATAATAATCCCGCAAATAATCTCATAAACAGTTGTCCCAATCGCAGATATGCGCTGCGTCCGGTACTGTACTGTTCTGTGACTTCACGGCATTCATCCATTATTGCTGCAAGATCATTTCGGATATCCAGAACTGCCTGACAGTCTGCCATAAAGCAGCCGTTTTCAAAATGATGATACAGACTTCTGTAATCCAGATTTATGGTTCCGCAGGTTGCCATACAGTCATCTGCCACACTCATCTTTGCATGACAGAAACCAGGTGTCCATTCATAGATACGCACTCCATGTTTTACCAGTCCATGGTAAAAGGAACGTGTGATATTGTAGATTATCTTTTTATCCGGAATACCAGGTGTGATGATCCTCACATCTACCCCACGCTTGGCAGCCAGACACAGCGCATGGCTCATTTCATCTGTGATGATCAGGTACGGTGTCATAAACCAGCAGTATTTTTCCGCTTTATTCACCATACTGATATACACCTCTTCGCCTACCTGTTCATGGTCCATAGGACTGTCCGCATAAGGCTGGATAAAGCCTGTCTGCTTTGCCTGATAATCTGTCTGAACCAGAAATCCGGTAAAATCACTGTCATTTTTATCCTTATCACTGACAGCATTCCACATCTCCAGGAATGTTACTGTTAGGGAACGGACTGCCTCCCCCTCCAGACGGATACCTGTATCCTTCCACTGTCCATAAGGATGTGTGAAATTAAAATATTCGTTGGCAAGGTTGTAACCGCCGGTAAATCCCACTTTTCCATCGATCACTGTGATCTTGCGGTGATCCCGGTTATTCAGGAACACATTCAGACCCGGAGTAAAAGGGTTGAACACTCTGCAATGGATTCCCACATTTTCCATTTTCTTAATGAAGTCTGTATTGATAAACCCAATGGAACCCATGTCGTCATAAAATACTCTGACTTCTACGCCTGCCTTTACGCGGTCTTCCAGAACTCTCTGGATTTTATGCCAGGCCTGTGCATCCTCAATGGCATGATATTCCATAAAAATGAATTTCTCTGCCTTTGCCAGATCTGCCAGCTGAGCCTCCAGCCCTTTGACTGCCTCATCATAATAAATAACATCTGTATTCTGATAGACCGGATAGGAGGCATTTTTCTGTATATAATCAGAAATATTGCCTGCCTTCGGGATTTTCCTGCCAAGCTTTTCCCTGCACTCACTGTCATTGGGAAGCAACGGCAGAAGTTCCCTGTCGATCTGGTCATAACGCTCCCGCATTTTACGGGTACCGCCATTGAGACCAATCAGTAAGTACAATCCCATTCCCAAGATAGGGAATACAAGGATCAAAATAACCCAGGGCATTTTCATAGATGAAGTCTGGTCTGACGCATACAGCTTAAGAACCAGTACACCTGCAAGAAGCCTTGTCATCAGATTGATAATCTCCGCATATTGATTCAGCTTTGTGATCATAGCAATGATAAAAGCTGCTTCCAGTAAAATACATACTGCGGAAAAGCATAATCGTTTTACACCATTTTTCGTTTTCGCCCTGCCTTCCAGGGTATCCTGTTTCATATTCTTTCTCTCTCCCTCTGTCATTGTACGTTAATATTCACTCTATTCCCAGAACACATATCAGACGGATAAAATCATCCGCTCTTTTACTTGCTTATAACCGCTCCGCAGTTTCAGTCAGGAAAGATTTTCTGCACATTTATTTGTGCCTATATACTCTGCTACTTTATCTGTTACTTTATTGCAGATTACCGTATAGGCTGCTCCCAGTACATTGGCACCTATACGAAGTGCTACTGCTGCCGGCATTCCGAAGATCCCTGCTGCAATAGATAAAGCTCCAAAAGTATTAAATGCAGTCTGCCACGGATATCCTGCTGAATATCCAACTCCGATTCCTCCGATCATTCCAATGTACGGATACATGGATTTAGGAAGTACCAGATACAGCACAATAAACAGCAGACAGCCCACAACATTAAACATTCCTCTGCTCACAGACCTTGGGATACAGTCCTCTGTAAAAGGCAGACATACAGACATACAGGCGATTCCTGCCCACATTGCTCTGGGAAGTCCCAGAAGATTCATAAACAGCATTGCGCTGGATACGATCAGTGTCAGTTTCACATACCATCTGCTTCTTGCTGACTTAAGATCAAATTCCCGGAACAGATCCAGGAAGGTTCTTCGATAAGCTCTGTTTCTCTGATTCTTATAGAAGACGATCATACAGATCACCATTCCCACCAACAGACCGATCACACGGAAGGTATATTCCTTTCCTGTCACATCATAGCCCAGAAGCAGCAGATAGCCCAGAACAAAGGTGGAATGATTGTACATGATCACATTGTGACAGCCCAGTATCATCAGCAATAAGATACACACTACATTCACTGCAAATGCAGCTAACGGAGGTGCCATATTTGCCAGACGGGGGCCTGCCATAAGTATACCGAAGATCCCTGCAATGGAAAGCAGTCCATGTGTTGTCCTGATCCCGAAATCTGCCTGCCGCAGCACAAGCACTGCCAGCAGAACAGTAACACCCACTACACTGTTGTTGTTCCCTGTAAGCTTGCTGTATATGCTTACCACTGCCACACAGAATGCCATGACCAGATACACTTTAAAGTTATAGATCAGAATGTGCCGTCTTTTCTCTTTGGGGTCTGTGGTGTTTCTGATCAGCTGTTTGGAGCCGGTCGAACTCAATTGTAATTCCTGATAAAATGTCATGTCTCGTTACCTCTCTTTCGCGAAAATCTATAAAATAGTAACGAGCACTATACCGCAGTTCCCTCTGTTAGTCAAGACTTAATTATTTCTCCAGTTCTCTCCCAATTATTCTGTTAAGTTTCTTCTGATTATTGTGCCAAGTCTCTCCAGATCCTCATTGTCAGGATGAGATAACGCCCTGTCAAAGTTCTGGATCAGTTCTTCCAGGTTCGGCGCATGATCCGGTTTCTCCTTCATCTTTACATATCTGTCCCTGACTGACTGGGGCATTTTCCCCTGACACATAAATTCTCCCATTACTGTATTACTCTCATCCACAGATTCCTTAACTTTCCCGAGAACCTGCTGGAAATAGGCTTCACTGCCTCCGAAGCCTGCTGTTCCAAACAGAAAAATTTTCTTATTTTTCAGGCTTTTTAACAGTTCAAGTGTTGCAGGATCTGCATTCCCTATATCTGTCCAGAATCCAATGTATAATATATCGGATGAGAGAGCCTTCGCGCCTTCTGTTCCAAAATAATCACAGTTTTCCTCAGGCAGTATCTCCCTGATCTTCTCTGCAAGCTTCTTTGTGTTCCCTGTTTTACTGCTGTACAGAATTGAATATCTTTGTGTTTCCATGCTGTTTTACTCCTTTTGTTTATACACTCTCGGAGTCTTCCTTGTATTTGCTTTTGTGAGAAGATTCCGAGAGTACATTTTTATCTGCATTATTTATATCAGTTATACCTCTTCATCAGACACTCCATCCCGGAACATTTTCAGCAGTTCTTCCAGGCTTTCTCTCAGCTTCTCATTCTTATTATACTGAACCAGTACCACCGTAGCAATGACAGACAGGATCATGCATCTGCGGATCAGTTTTCGGATGCGGATACATCTCTTCACATCTTTTCTTCCCTTTTCATAGAGCTTCTCTGCCATCCTGTCAGCTCTGGCATCTTTGCAAGCAATATAATCATCAATCACCTGCTTATCCTCCTCACAGATATCCAGATTCTCATACTGACTCCTCAGCTCCTCGAGTTCTGCATTATTCTGTCTGATCACGGTATCTTTGCGGTTAATTCTCTCTGCTGCACTCCGGCTCATTCTCTCTGTTCGTTTACTCATGAAAAAAACCCCTTTCGTTTATTTTTTATTATCTCCTATTTTATACTTTTCTCAGGCTTTTCTCAATAAAATAATCAAGCAGATATTCGCAATGGCCTTCTTCTTTAAACTCTCTGAAATACAATCCTAAGCCTTAGTATTATATTTACACATTTTATTTTCTCTCCGACGGATACATATGCAGCCAGGGCACCGGCGATGTAATTTTATGGAAATTTTCTCTTGCAATTTCCCTCTTTTCCCCATTCTCCCCAAGAATCAGCAGGCGATCTGCCATTGCCAGGGAATCCGACAAATTCAAAGATAAGATCACAACTGAAATCCCCTTATCCAGAAACTTTTCCAACATACTCCAGATAAACATCCGGTGGGCAAGATCAGCGCCGCGGAAAGGCTGAATACAAAGCAGAATCTCTGGTTTCTGCAAAAGTACTCTTGTATACACCAGCTGATACTTCTGCTTTTCACTCAGCTCCTCCACCGGCATTTCAAAAACATCTCTCCCTAATATGGGACTGTACTCATTTCGAATACTTTTCCTAAGACATTTGTTATGCCAGATTGAAGGAACTTTCTCTGCCAGACAAATACAGAGATTATTCATATAATCCAGTTCTGGAAAAATCATAGTTTTTGTAGTACGTTCCTGGATTACTGCAATCCTGCCATTTCTCGGAATCTCTGTCTTCTTCCCATTCAACAGGATTTCTCCACTTTCCGGTAAAATATCTCCGGTTAAAATTCTCCTCAGTTCTTCCATTCCACCAGCATCCATAATCTGTACTGCCAGACATTCTCCCTTATGCACATCAAAGGAAAACTTGCAAGCTGCATTCTCTCCGTAGCCCTTCCACTGAAAAACAACTGGTGCAGCCTGCTGCCCTTCCCTTTTTTCTGTATGATAACGGACCATGTCATTATATTCCGTCATGTAAGTTACAGGCGGATCATTGAACAGTTCCTCTCTTTCCAGAATCTTCTGGATTCTTCCATTTGTAAACAGCGCACATCTGTCACAGATACTGGAAATCTCCTCCAAATGAGAACAGATATAAAGAAAAGAAAAACCTTTTTTCACATAATGACGGATAATTGCATGAAGCTTTTTCAACTCGTCATCACTGACAAGGGCTCCAACCTCATCCAGCACGATCAGATGATATCCCATAATCACTGCCCGGAGCAATTCTACAATGATCCGTTCAAAAGCAGAAAGCTTCTCCACATCTTTATCAAGAGGAATGTCCATTCCGATATCTTCGAAAAAGGGCTTCATCTGCCGGTTCAGGATCTTTGTGCGAATCATCCACTGACGAAAGCCCGGACGCAGCACAAAAATATTATCTGCAATATTCAGATTTTCTGCCAGAGAACTTTTCTCCTGGATAATGCTGATCCTGTTTGCTGCCTTATAATTTTCTTTCCAGGTATTTACCTTTTCCCCTCCATAATATATATAACCGTCATAGAGGGGAAGATTCCGTTCCAGAAGCTTCAGAAGAGCTGTTTTCCCATGACTGTTAACAGGCAGAAATCCCATAACCTCCCCCTGAAAGATCTGAAGGTTGAAGTCCTTCAGCTTTACAACCTCATCCTCTTTATACGTCACACGCTCCATTCTGAGAACTTCATTTCTCATGCCAGCACACTCCTGTTTTTTACCTGTCTGTCGTCAGTAAGTATAGGGATGGTGATCTCCACATCTGTTCCTTCTCCCGGTACAGAATAAACGTGCATACCATATTCATCCCCAAAAATCAGATGGATTCTGTTATTCACATTCACCAGAGCGATTCCGCCCTGTTTTTCTTCGTTGTCGTGAAAAGCTTTGGTTGACTTGCCCAGCTTCTGGTTCAGCTTTGCCAAAGTCATCTCATCCATTCCCACACCATCGTCGGAAATACGAATGAGCAGGCGATCCTTTGTACACTGAAAACGGATGTAGAGATTTCCGCCACCAACCTTCAGTTCCACGCCATGGATAATGCTGTTTTCCAGAATAGGCTGCAACGTCAGTTTGGGGATTCTACAGTTCATGATCTTTTCATACTCTGCAATATCATAATCAATATGAAGCTGCAGCCGATCCCCGAAACGATATTTCTGAATTCCAAAATAAGTCTCACAGTTGTCCAGCTCTTCCTCCACAGAAACCAGATTCTCCACCTTGGTAATGGTGTAACGGAAAAATCTTGCCAGAGCTTCTGTCATATCTGCAACGCTGTCCAGGCCTGCAATAATAGCTTCTCCACGGATGCTTTCCAGTGTATTGTAGAGAAAGTGGGGATTGATCTGATTCTGCAAAGCCAGGTACTGAGCCTGTCTTTTGTTCAGATCCATATATTGGGGAGAACGCACAATACGGTCTACCATTTTCATCTGCTTCTGGATGCTTGGAGTCAGGTTCAAGAGCTCCATATCTTCTTTTTCGGAAAAAATATAACCATCCAGAAAACGATTCGTCATTTTTTCACAACGCATGTAAGGACGGTGAATCCACAGCCAGAATACAATTGGAAACAAAATTGCAAATATTGTTATAATTATGGCCATCCACCAGGGTGTTTCTCCTTTATATGCCAATAGCAGCTGAATTACCGCCAGAATAATAAAAACTCCGAAGATCACCGTTCCAAGAACAAGAGCACGGTTGGATATGTATTTTAATTTTTCTTTGAATTTCATTTTTGATTTATCCATACAATTTTCTATATGTAGAGGGTTTCACCCCTGCCGCTTTCTCAAAGGTATGTGTGAAATGTTTCGGATCGTTATATCCTACCTTCCGGCAGATCTCTGTTACTGGAAGATTGGATTCCCGAAGGAGCAGCTTGGCCTGTTCCATTCTCACGTTGATCAGATATTTGGCAAAACCTTCTCCTTCTGTCTTCTTGAATAAGGCACTGAAATAAGCAGTGCTAAGTCCCACCATCTCGCTGACTTCCTCTAAGGTCAGCGGATCACTGAAATGGTTCTGAATATATTCCTTTGCCTTGCGAACCGGGCGGATAGTATCATTTTCATAGCGTTCAGCCTGCTCCTGGATATATTTTTGCTGAAAATCCCCAAGACAGGAAAAAATTTCCTCTATTTTTCCACATTTGTCACACTGTTTACGGAATTCCTCCACAGTGGCAGTGCGCTCTGGAATCCGAATACTTGCTGCAAAAATATCAGCTGCTGCATATACCAGTTCGAAAATCTCGCTGCCCCGGATTTCTTTCGCCTTATTTACCGTATCCTGCAAATCCTCTACTGCTTCTGCTGCATTCTGAATGCTGGAAATTTCTACGGCATGGGTAATCTCACGAAGATACTTTTTCAGCAGCTCACTCTCCTGGATTTCTGAAGCTTTTCCCATACAGTCGAGAACCCGTCCATCCCCTTTTACCAGTCTTTCCTGGATCAGTTTTCGGGCTTCCTGCATAGAGTCTGCCAAACGCTCTGCCTCTTTGTATGCTGCTCCAACTGCCATGGAAAAGCTTACATGCTGAAACATGTTTTTCTGGATTTCCATCTGGGTAAGACTGCTCTTCATGCTTCGGCGGATGGATTCTTTCTCACTTTCCGGATAGTTAAGAATACCATAGCAATAGTCATCACGAATCAGAAGAATTAATTCGCGACTGTCATTTTTCAGATTTCGTTCCAGGGCCTCGCGAACTTTTTCCATAAGTACCTCACTGGAAGTGGAGCTGATTTCTCTCTCGCCAGCCATACCTGTTGTTCCATCCATTCTGCCGCCAGAAATGATCTTTCTTCCATAATCCACTTTTACGCAAAACGCCTGGTATACTCCCTGTCTTGCTTTCAGATGATAAATGCTCGTCAGTGTGTCCTGTGAAACCGGCATATCCGGCTGATCCAGCAGCCGGTCGATCAGATTCGCCCGTAAATGGTCATCATCTCTTTTCGCCTTATTTACAAGCTCCTGGTGATTCAGTTCCGACTCCTTGCGCTCCCCGATCTTTTTCTGCAATTTCTGCAGGGTAGCAGTCAGTTCCCCCTTGTTTACCGGCTTCAGAAGATAATGTCCCACGCCGTAACTGATAGCCTGCTGTGCATACTCGAAATGGGCGTAACCGCTGATTATGATCACTTCCAGAGCAGAATCCAGCTCCTTCACCCTTTTTACCAGCTCCAGACCACTGCAGCCTGGCATGCGGATATCTGTGATCAGAATGTCCGGCTGTGTCTGCTGTACCATTTCGCAGGCATCCTCTCCGTTGTGGGCAATTCCTACCACCTTCATTCCCAAAGAATCCCAGTCAATCAGTGCCTGGATCAGCTGGCAGATCCGCACCTCATCATCTGCAATTACTACCTTTAAAATCTCCATGTTCTCCGTCCCCATTACATAATTACTGTGAAAGAATTTTCCTATTTCCATAGAAACTCTTTCCATTTTTCTTATTTATAATGATAATCCATTTCAGCAATTTAAGCAAGAAAACCGCCGGAAAAACCGACGGTTTCTTGCTCCTTATATTACTGTTCCAGTCATCACCACATACATGGTATTCCATGAACAATATTCTTTTTATTTCAGATTATTTATCAGAATCCTTTGTGATCACAGATACACCTGTATCTGTAACTTCTCCACCAAGCTCCTCGCCGTTGATTGCTTTTACAGCTGCTTTTACGCCTTCAGATCCCATAACATCCGGGTTCTGAGCCATTGTGCAAAGAAGATATCCGTCGTCGATCAGATTCAGAATTGCATCAGATTTATCAAAACCAACACCGATGATGTCAGCGTTTCCAGCTGCTTTGATGGCATTTCCAGCACCAGTTGTGGAGCCTTCGTTACATCCAAAGATACCAACAACACCCTGTGTAATGTAGTTCTCTGCGATACTCTGGGATTTTGCAGCATCACCTTCGCCGTACTGTGTTTCCATGATCTCGAAGTCTGTGCCGTCAAATGCTGCGCGGAAGCCTTCCTCACGGTTTACGCAGGAATCAGTAGCTGCGTTTACATTAATAATACCGATTTTTCCGGATGTAATACCAGCATCCTCAAGAGCCTTCTTCATTTCTTCTCCTGCTGTTGTTCCAGCTGCTTTGTTGTCTGTGGAGAAAGTAGCTTCTGCCTCTACATTTGCAGGGGAGTCAACATATACAATCTTAATTCCCTGGTCTTTTGCTTCCTGAAGTGCGGAAGAAATAGCGTCTGGTCCGTTTGCAGCAACCATGATCGCGTCATAGCCGCCTGCTACTGCGTTATTTACACACTCAATCTGCTGAGCATCATCCTTTGTATTTGGGGACATGAAGTCAACTGTTACCCCAAGCTCTTTAGCTTCTTCCTGAGCGCCTTCATTCAGGGTGATCCAGTGCTGGTCGATAGAGTCCATTGTAATCAGCGCAATTTTCTCATCACCTGTAGCCTTAACATCATCTGATGCATAAACAGTAGCTGCTCCAAGGGAAGCGATCATAGATACTGCACATACCATAGCTAAAAGTTTTCTTTTCATTGTAAAAATCCTCCTAAAAATTATTTTTTATAACTACCCGCCTTCTCCATTTGCGGTTTAGTTTCATAACAGGTTATTTTTTTCTGTGTTTTCCAAACTGGCCGTTTCTTACAACTACATCCAGCAATACGGCTGCAACTACGATCACGCCGATTACAACTCGCTGGATACCAACCTGTGCACCGATCATGTTCAGACCATTTTCCAATGTCTGCCAAACGGCTGCACCTGCGAAGGTTCCAAGAAGGATTCCTGTTCCTCCAAGTGGGGAAACGCCACCGATTACGCCGGCAGCTACGCCGTACATCTCGTACATGTTTCCAGCTTCCATATTTCCCATACCAGCCTGTGCGCAAAGGATAAGGCCAACCACACAGGAGCATACGGAGCTTACCAGATAAGTCTTTACTGTGGTGGAAACTACGTTTACACCAGAAAGCTTTGCTGCGTCCACGTTAGAACCGATTGCGTAAATATGACGGCCTGTACGCGTCTTGGATAAGATAAAGAAAAATATAACAAAAATAACAAGTGCAATCCAGAATGTGTTATAAATGCCAAGTGTTTTTCCGTAATAAAAACATTTTTGGAATGCATCAGCCGTTTCTTTTCCAACACCTGTTGCAATGGCATCTGTATTTCTGTTTCCGTTTACCATGTAGGCAATTCCTCGTGCTACGAACATGGTTCCCAGTGTTGCAATAAATGGAGGAAGTTTAAATTTTCCAACCAGATATCCGTTTACCACACCAACTACCAGACAGGCAATCAGTGCAATCACGATTGCAAGGAATGGTGCCATTCCTGTTGTCATTAAAGTAGCTGCGATCATAGCGCTCATTCCAACCATGGATCCAATTGACAGGTCAATGTTTCCAGTGATCAGTACGTAACTTTGCGCAATACCGATCAGCAGGTACTTGGACATGGAACGCAGCAGGTTCAACACATTCTGTCCAGAAAACACCGCCGGGTTAATGATGCCAAATGCGATATAAATAATGACCAGCCCCACGAACGCGGTAAGTGCTGCCCCCATTCCCCTGATCCCCAATAACTTCTTTAAGGGGCGTTGCTGTTTACTATTCATTTTTACTTCCTCCCTCAGTTTCCTTAATACCCTTGTTTTCAAAGGATGTTGCCATTGTCAGGATCTCGTCTTGGGTGGCTTCCCTTGCTGAAACCTCACCGGTGATACGTCCGTCACACATTACGATGATACGGTCTGCAATCCCCATGACCTCCGGCATTTCAGAGGATACAAACATAACTGCAATTCCCTGTTTTTTCAGCTCATTCATCAGATTGTAAATTTCTACCTTTGCACCAACATCAATTCCTCTTGTTGGTTCATCGAAGATAACAACTCGTGAATCTCTTGCAAGCCATTTTCCAACAACTACTTTCTGCTGGTTTCCACCGGAAAGATTGCCGGAATCAATTTCCACGTTCGGTGTTTTGATCCGGAGATCTTTCACTGCTTTTTCGCAAAGAGCATCTTCTTTTCCTGAGTTTATCACACCCATCTTGTTACATACAAGGTCAAGATTTGGCAGTGCCAGATTCTGGCGAATGCTTAATTTCGTACAGAGACCGTCTTTTTTACGATCCTCAGGGGCAAGTACAACACCATTTCGGATAGCATCCATTGGACAATTGACTTCGATTTTTTTACCATCCACATAAAGCTCTCCGCCGTCTTTCGGGTCAACACCGAAGATAGCTCTTGTAGTCTCTGTTCTTCCGGCTCCCATCAGTCCCGCAAATCCTACAATCTCACCTTCATATAAAGAAAAATTAATATCGCGGACCATTTTTCCGGCATTGAGATTTTTCACCTCAAAAATCTTCTTACCTTTCTCACATTCCACTCTCGGGAATTTCTCTTTGATCTCACGGCCTACCATATTTTTGATAATATAGTCCATGTCCATGTCTTTGAAATTACCGTCTGTTATGTATTGTCCATCTCGCATGATGGTAACTCTGTCCACGATATGGGCCAATTCTTCCAGTCTGTGTGAAATGTAAACGATTCCTCTTCCTTCATCCCTCAGCTTACGGATGATACGGAAAAGATCATCGATTTCTTTTGCTGTCAGAGAGGATGTAGGCTCGTCCATGATCAGAATCCTTGCATTGATGGAAAGTGCTTTTGCAATTTCAACCATCTGCTGTTTGGATACTGGCAGATCTCCTACGATCTGATCCGGACTGATGTCAATTCGAAGATCGTCCAGAACCCTCTTGGCTTCTTTCCGCATCTTCGCATTATTTAAGGATAAACCACCTTTTACTTCTCTTCCAAGGAACATGTTCTCCGTTACCGTTAAGTGCTTGCACATGTTCAATTCCTGATGAATAATGGCTACTCCTGCTTCCTGGGCCTGCTTTGGTGTCAGATCGTCATAGGATTTTCCGAAGATTTCCATCGTTCCTTCGTCTCTGGTATATACACCGCTGAGGATTTTCATCAAGGTTGATTTTCCGGCTCCGTTTTCCCCAAGCAGCGCCATAACTTCTCCAGAACGCAGCTCAAATTTCACATGATCCAGGGCCTTTACGCCCGGGAAACTTTTGCTGATATTGTTCATGGAGACAATGACCTCATTCATTCCATTCCCTCCTCATTTATTTGTTTTTGCTTTCCTTTGTTGATATTATCTTAACTCATATGGCAGGTTTAGGATAGAGGGGGAGAGTTTGGGTTTATGGGGGGATTTTTATTGTATTAAGGCTATGTATAAAAAAACAGGATCCTACTTCATGCAGAATCCTGTCAGCTTTAACAGATGCTTTATCTCGCTGAATTTAACCGCCTGACTTTATAAGTACTGGCTGAACTCAACCTTCTCTTTATTCGGTCCCTCAATTGTAAAGAACTTTACCCCGTTTTCCCAGAAAGGAAGAAAATGAACAATATCATTGGTCGTATTTAATCCTGCCTGATTAATCATTTCATATACTTTTTCAATATCTTTTACATCAATCGCCATATGATCGATTGCACCGGATTCCATCTTAGCCGCTTTATTTTCATATGTCTCAACAACAAGTGTATTTAATTTCAAAAAAGCAACCTTTTCATCCGCTTCCTCATTTACTGTACGAAAAGCAATTTCGAATCCAAGAACCTCATAAAAATCAATCGTTGCTTCAATATCATTTGTCGGAATTCCAATATGTTGAATTCCATTAAGCTGTTCTTTTAAATTCATTTTTTACCCTCCAGTCTTTCTTCCACTTGCGTTAACTTCGGCATAGCCGGAATTGCACCTTTTTTCTCCACACAGATACTTGCTGCTGCATTTCCAAACCGTGCATATTCTGCCAGTTCTTCCAGAGTCAGTTCATCTATTCTTTTATCAGATTGGCTGAGTTTGTACAGGAAACTGCCCCAGAAGGAATCACCTGCTCCATTTGTATCTGCCACATACTCTACTGCAAATCCCTCAACTATACGTCCACCATCCTTATTATAAATATAAGTTCCATTTCTTCCAAGTGTTATTGCTACAATTTTTACTCCCTGACGATATAATTCTTCTGCTGCTTCAATAACATTCTCGTATCCTGACAAAAGCTCTGTTTCTTCGTCTGAAATTTTCATAATGTCAACATATGGAAGCAGGCTTCTCATATGCTCTTTTGCAATCTCTTCATTTTCCCATAATGATGACCTGTAATTGGGATCATATGAAATAATACTTCCCTTGTTCTTTGCTCTTTTTACTGCATAAAAAGTAGTATCTCTTGCAGGCTGATCTGTAAGTGACAAAGACCCAATGTGAAAAATGTTAGTCTGGTCAAGGATATCAACATCAAGTTCTTCTTTCTGGATCTGTGTATCTGCTCCCGGCTTTCTTGCAAACGAAAAAGTTCTCTCACCTGATTCATTTACTTCCACAAACGCAAGTGTTGTAAAATATTTTTTGTCCAGCAGCATTCCTCTGGTATCCACATTTTCCTTCTGAAGTACAGACCTGAGAAATTCCCCATGCATATCCTCTCCTGCTTTTCCAATAAATGCAGTATGGGCTCCCAGTCTGCTGGAAGCAACAGCCACATTTGCCGGTGCACCTCCTGGATTTCTCGCATATAGCATCTGCCCATCCTCATTTAATCTCTGAGAGGTGAAATCAATCAATATTTCTCCAAATACAGTGATATCATAAATGGATCGACAGGCTGCATCATTTGTGTCCATCAAAAGATCTGCCTCCAACAGCTTATGAAGGATCTGTTCACACTCTTTATCATTATCCGTATGGACATGCAGCTCCCCTTTCTCAAAATCAGGCATACTCAATACGCCAAGCATAGATTTTGCATTTACTGCATAACGACCACAGCACAATTCTACATCACAGGGGATTGGTTCTACTATACTTACAAGTTTTCTCGCATTCTGCATGGTTTTTAAAACTACTTTTACGATCATCCGCTATACTCCTTATGCAAACAGGCTGATTACAATTGCACAGATCAATCCTGTAAAGCCTATAATAGTTTCCATCATTGTCCATGATTTTAAGGTTGTCTTTTCATCTATCTCAAGCAGAGAACTTACCAGCCAGAATCCGGAATCGTTCACATGGCTGAATGCTGTTGCTCCTCCATTGATAGCACAGACCATAGCTGCCAGATAAACAGGAGATAATCCTGCCACGCCTGGCATAGCTGCCATAATACCGGCTGCCATTGTCATAGCCACTACTGCTGCGCCTACAGATGCACGGATTAATGCTGCGATCAGAAATGCCACCAGCACCAGTGGAAGACCGCTTTTCTCCAGTGCCGGTCCAATGATGTCACCCATACCACAGTCCTGCAATACCCAGCGGATAATTCCTCCACCTGTGATAACAAGCAAAATCTGCCCTGTAGGGCGCAGGGAACGATCCATGATCTTCTTTAACTGTTCTCCATCATAATTCTGTTTTTTGCCAAGAAAATACATTGCTGATAATACGGCTATGATCAATGCTACAAATGGTGTTCCAAAAAATTCCAGAACAGGACGAATAGCATCAATTCCCGGAATATACGTAGAAAGTGTATTGCATAGAATTAAAATCAGCGGAACAAGGATAATACACAGCACAGTAGAAAATGCGGGAAGATTCGCTTCATCTTCCTGTTTGACCTCCTGAATATTAAACGGAAGTCCTGTATTAATACGGCTGCCGATAAATTTTGACCACAAAATCCCTGCAAAAATCAAAGAGAGAATACCAACAGGAACACCCACTGCAATCATAACTCCCAAATCCACATTGAGCATATTTGCAACAAGTACAGAGCCTGCTGATGGCGGAATAAACGCAAATCCAGTTGCAAGACCTGCCAATAAAGGGATCACATAATATAATGTAGATTTTTTGGTTTTCCTGGCAAGTCCGAATGCCAGTGGAATCAGGATTACAACACCAGCTTCAAAAAAAACAGTTGTACCAACTACAAGTCCTGTGATTCCAAGTGCAATTCCTGCTTTCTTCTCACCAAACTTATTTACCAGTGTCTGGGCAACACACTGCGCTCCTCCTGACACCTCCAGAATCCCTCCAAATAAAGATCCCAGTCCAATCAACAATACGATTCCCTGCAGAGTTTCACCTGCCCCCTTCTCTACTGTGCTGACCAGAGTCGGAACCGGCATACCGGCTCCGAGCCCTATAACCAAAGCTGAAATCAGCAGGGATAATACTGGGTGAATTTTAAATTTAATAATAAGTAACAGTAACAATACAATGCCTGCCGCTGCTGCGATTAACAGCCTTGATGGCTCTGCTGCAAATGCTGCTTCTGTCATTTCAATTTTCCTCCTGATAATCAGTTATAATCTCTGTCTGATGAAAATCATCCAACATATTTGTGTATTGTTGCTCTTACAGCTCCAGGTCCTGCAAGCATCTCACGGAACATGCCCTCAATCTTCTCTCCCACACCATCTTTATAAAGATCAGTAAAGAACAGGCGCTCATTGGAAAGAATTGGTTTTAACTGATCTGTGAAAGTCTCAGGTTTACCTACTACAATATCCTTAAACTGTTCCTGCAGTTCCTCATTCATTGGGTCCGGTGCAAGTTCAAATTTATCTCCTTCATCATCTACACCAAGCATATATCTGAGCCATCCTGCAATTCCGAGAGGTATCGCAGTCAGTCTGGAAGCATCTCCGAATTTCTGTACATATGCTTTAATAGTTTCACCAAAGCGGATACCAACCATCTGAGATACATCTACTGCCAGACGAAGGTTTGTGTCTCCCAGATATTCATTTGGAAAACGATCGTTAAAAAGCTCATCCACAAATGCCTGCGGAGAGAGAATTCCAGGATCAGCAACTACCGGAAGACCTTCATCATAAGCAACCATACGCGCCATTTTCATCATATCTTCATTTGTATTAAGCATATGTGCAAACAGATCATATCCAAGAACTACTCCCAGAGGACCTGTAGCAGAATGGACCGGATTCAGGCATACTGTTACCTTCATACGTTCAGAAAGGTTAACTGTATTTCTGTCCGCCATATATACGCCGAAACCTTTTTCCAAAGCCGGACGTCCGTTTGGGAAGCTGTCCTCAATTACAAGATACTGTGGTTTCTCAGCATTGACAAATGGCGCAATGTATGTCTTCTTGCCTGTGATCACCGGCTGCATCTTCTCAACACCCAGATTTTCAAGGTCTGCTGCAATCTGCTCACTTGGACGAGGTGTGATCTTATCAATCATTGTCCATGGAAAAGCAACTACTTTTTCATCACTTACATAGTTCACAAATCCCTCATCAACAAATCCTGCTTTCTTCCACTCTTCTGTCATTGTCATTACTGACTCACGGAGCTTTGCGCCATTCTGTGAGCAGTTATCCATGGAAACCAGTGCGATCGGATATCTGCCAGCCTTATATCTTTCATAAAGCATTGCAACCAGAACTGCCATGGCACCACACGCTTTATCCGGTCCATTCTTGATATCTGCCTCTACAAACGGGAACCATGTTCCGTCAGCTTTCTGCAATGCATATCCTTTCTCTGTAATTGTAAAGGAAACCATCTGCAGGGATTTACTGGTAAAAATCTCCTTCAGCCGACTCCACTGGACTTTATCAGAAGACTGTGCTTTCACTGCTTCTGCAAGAGCTCCGATCACTTTATATTCACGCGTACCATCACCATGCAGGATTACACTTAATCCCAGATTATCATATGGATCATAAATCTTATCTACTACATCATAATCAAAGGTTTCCACACAGGTAATGCCACGATCCAAAATTCCTTCTTCCAGAAGGCCATCTGCAATCCCACCGATAAATATGCGGAAAATATTTCCGATACCAAAATGAACCCAGCCTGGTTCTTTCTTTGCCTTCTCCGAAACTGCTACCACATCATAACCCGGAAGGGTAATCCCTGCATGCTTCCACGCTTCCTGTTCTTTAATTCCATTAATTGATAACTTCATGTTATATCCTCCTTTTTCTTCCTGCAACACTTATTATTTGTTATTACGCTTTTTACTTACACGTATATCTAAACCGTAAGTTGAGTATATATCTTTTCTTTTCAAAAATCCATTGACAGAGATTCTAATTTTTAAATAACTTTTTTGTCTATTTTTACCATAAATATGTTGTTAATCCGGTTCTCATTACAATCTTGCAGAATATATTTTTTCATTACAATTCATTTGTATTGCTTTTTTTTCGTTCTGTGCTACAATAAATTTGAAACTTAACATTATCTTGCAACATAATCAGGAGAACATTATGAGTGAAAAGGGATTAACCAACATTAGCCTCAAAAAAATAAATAAATCAAAGGTTTACCAATATATTTACAGAAAAAAAATGACCTCCAAGCTGCAGATCGTTCAGGAACTACAGATGGGCTTATCCACTGTCAGTCAGAACCTGAACCTCCTGGAGCAGGAAGGTCTTATAGAAAAAAATGGTTTTTTTGAATCCACCGGTGGCAGAAAAGCAAATGCCATTCAGATCGTATCAGATTTTAAAATTTCCATTGGTATCGGTATTTTAAAAGGTATGTTTCATATTACTGCTGTAGATCTGTACGGAAATGCTTTCTATACGGATACCATTCCGCTTCCATATTCTAACACGCCAGATTACTATAAACAGGTTACTGATACTGTAAAGGAATTCATTTCATCACATCAGTATGACAATGACAAAGTACTTGGCATCTCCATTGCCACACAGGGTATCACATCTCCGGATCATACTACTGTATTATATGGGGATATCATGAATAACGCTGGCATGAAACTGGATGATTTTTCCAGATATCTTCCTTATCCCTGTTATCTGGAGCATGACTCAAAATCAGCTGCATTCCTTGAATTATGGAAGCATCCGGAGCTTGATAGTGCTGTTATCATCCTGCTGAACCGAAATCTGGGCGGCGGTATCATTACTGATCATCAGATTCACCAGGGAATCTCCATGCACAGTGGAACTCTTGAACATATGTGTATTAATCCTGATGGACCACTTTGTTATTGCGGTAGCCGTGGCTGCCTGGAAACCTATTGTTCTGCCAACGCACTGGAGCAGGCTGCAGGTATGCCTGTCAAAGAATTTTTCCCTCTTCTGCGCGAAAAAAAATCTCCCCAGATCATACAGGTCTGGAAAGATTTTTTAAACCATCTGGCATTTGCCATGAAGAATTTAAACCTTATTATTGATGCACCGATCATCCTCAGCGGCTACCTTGCACCTTATTTCACAGCGGAAGATATTGAATACCTGACAGAGCATCTCCATACTGCTGCACCATTCATACTGGATAAAATCCAGATACTGGTCGGTACTAATGGGCAATATACACCGGCAATTGGAGCTGCGCTACATTATGTAGAGAAATTTGTTCAATCAATTTAATGATACCAGTGTCAAAAGGTCAAAAGGGGCTGTCGGGAAATAGACAGTTCTAAGAGAGGGGCTGTAAAAATCCAGACAAGGGATTTTTGCGGCCAAAAATAAATTTCATCTTTCATAGAAAAAAGGATCCCTCGCAAGGTAGAAGGCTAACAAGCCTCGTTCTTGCTGGGATCCTTTCAATTACTACTGGGGATACCGAAATGTGGTATTAACCGACAGCCCCCTTTTGTTGTTTCTGTATTTTATTCCTGCAAAATCTGTTAGAAAGCTTACTGCCAGCGATGCTCTGCCTCTTCCATTTCCTCGATAAACATAAGAAGGAAGCTGATGAGGAGCAGGATGCTGGAAACCCAGATGGCTTTTGGGCCGTAGGCTATGGAAAGTCTGCCGCCAACTCCTGCGCCGATGGCAAACAGAAGAATGATGGCGAAGTAGCACAATGCCTGATGAAGCAGTCTTGGCTTCTTTTCCCTCATGTAGGCGGAAAGGGCTGCGGTGCCGCTTCGAAGGTTTCCGATGCACATGGTGCTGGCATAAGCGTTTCCTTCTACCTTACGGAAGGTCTGTACCTGCAGGGCGCAGGAGAAGGATACCAGAGTGGTCGCAAAAACATTCATGTTCCCAGGTATGAAGCCTACCAGGAACAGCAGGATAATTTCTACCAGAAGGATTCCCTGGCGCCAGTGAAGGCGTTTGGCGTAGCGGAATTTGTCCTGAATGCGTTCCGCTAAAAGTACTCCAAGGAAAAAGGCGGTCAGGGGAATCAGATAGTGTAATCCTGCTTTTACTTCGCCGTTCATAAACCGCTCACTCATCAGTACCACGTTTCCGGTCTGGGCGTTGGAGAAAACGCCGTCGCGAGTGAAGTAGGTATAGGCATCCTGAAATCCTCCCGACACTGCAAGAAATGCACTGTTTATGAAAGTTTCTGAGGTCTGTACCCTCTTATGATGGTCCATAATAAGTTCCTTCTTTCGTTGTTTTGTCTTTTGTTCTCCATACATATCTCCAAATTATAGAATATACAGGGATTTCTGTAAATACCTAATTTGATATATGGAGTATATCTATCTTATATATCAAGACAAAATATCCGATCAGTCGGCTTTGTGCTCGTCCAGATATTCCTTGCGTCCTTCTTCGTAAAGGTTGTTGCCTTCGCTGTCGATGATGACTACAAGAGGCATGTCCTCTACATAAAGCTTGCGCAGGGCTTCTGCGCCAAGATCCTCGTAGGCGATCAGCTCAGCTTTTTTGATGCATTTGGCAAGAAGGGCGCCGGCACCTCCGATGGCACCGAAGTAAACACCATCATATTTTTTCATGGCTTCTACTACTTCCGGGAGACGGGCTCCTTTGCCGATCATGCCGCGGGCACCTACGGACATCATGGTTGGAGCGTAAGCATCCATACGACCGCTGGTTGTAGGGCCTGCGGAACCGATTACGGCACCTGGCTTTGCTGGAGTTGGTCCTACATAGTAGATGGTTGCGTCTGTCGGGTCAAATGGAATCTGCTCTCCCCTTGCAAGAGCTTCGCACATACGCTTGTGGCCTGCGTCACGGGATGTGTAGATGGTTCCGGTAAGCAGAACCTGATCTCCTGCGTGAAGTGTTTTTGCCAGTTCTTTTGTCAGAGGCAGTGTAATACGTCTTCTTTCCATAATCAGATCACCTCCGTTTTATGACGGGTAACATGACAGTTGATGTTGACTGCACATGGCATTCCCGCAATGTGAGTAGGCATTGTCTCAATGTTCAGACCGATGGCTGTGGTCTTTCCGCCAAAGCCCTGTGGTCCGATGCCAAGCTTATTGACTTTCTTAAGCATTTCATCTTCCAGGTCTGCGTAGAATGGATCCGAGTTGTGGGAATCTAATGGACGCATCAGTGCTTTCTTTGCAAGAAGGGCACATTTGTCAAAGGTTCCTCCGATTCCAACCCCCACTACCATAGGCGGACATGGGTTCGGGCCTGCAGTCTCTACTACTTCCAGGATAAAATCTTTGATTCCCTGAAGTCCTGCAGATGGCTTGAACATACGGATCATACTCATGTTCTCGCTTCCGAAGCCTTTCGGTCCTACTGTGATCTTAACCTTGTCGCCAGGAACAATCTCTGTGTAGATCATAGCCGGTGTATTGTCACCTGTATTTCCACGGCGTACCGGATCTTTTACAACAGATTTGCGAAGGTAGCCGTTTGTATATCCGCGGCGAACGCCTTCATTGATGGCGTCGGTAAGGTCTCCGCCAACAAAGTGTACATCCTGTCCGATTTCAAGGAAGACGCATGCCATTCCTGTATCCTGGCAGATCGGCACATTCTCGTTATCTGCA
The DNA here is from genome assembly GCF_014287535.1 of Blautia segnis. Taxonomy (NCBI): domain Bacteria; kingdom Bacillati; phylum Bacillota; class Clostridia; order Lachnospirales; family Lachnospiraceae; genus Blautia; species Blautia segnis. The sequence goes on from NZ_JACOOT010000036.1 coordinate 23,979, forward strand.
ATGTCAAAATTCTCAATAATGTTGTCAAGGATGCCCTTGGCAATCTCTCCGTCTTCGCATGCGCGGCATGTTTTGATCGCGCATTTTACGTCTTCCGGAAGATGTTCATTTGCTTCGATACAGAGTTTTTCGATGACATCTGTAAGTCTGCTTACTTCTACTTCACGCATTTTGGTAAGCTCCCTTCTTTTGTATTTTTATCGCTGCTCGTGACGGGCGTATTTCGGAAGAAGCAGCGGAGATACCTTATCTGTATGGATATCTGCTTTTTTCAGTTCCTCATCATAAGCATAAATATGATTCAGGTTCATTTCTCCAAGCTCTACGTCCTTGCATTTTACAGCTGCTTTTTTACCGGCATTTCTTCCGAATACGATAACGTCCAGAAGAGAGTTGCCCATCAGTCTGTTTCTTCCATGGATTCCGCCTGCTGCCTCTCCTGCAACCAACAGGTTTGGAATTTCTTCTGAGAATCCGTCTCCGTCAATGTTCAGGCCGCCGTTCTGGTAGTGAAGAGTCGGGTAAATCACGATCGGAACTTTTCTCATGTCAATGCCGTAGTTCATGTACATACGGAACATAGCCGGGATTCTCTTCTCGATGGTTCCCTCGCCTCCAAGGATCTCGATCATCGGAGTGTCAAGCCATACGCCTTTGCGTCCGCCAGGAACCTCTACACCGCGGCCTTCCTCGCACTCACGGATAACACCGGAAGCGTTGACGTCACGGGTTTCAAGAGGATGGATGTAAGCTTCTCCATTTGCATTTACAAGCTGTGCACCAACGGAACGAACCTTCTCTGTCACCAGTGCGCCAAGGATCTGGGACGGATAGATGGCTCCAGTTGGATGATACTGGATGGAATCCTGATAAAGTAAAGATGCACCAGCTCTGTATCCAAGTACAAGTCCGTCAGCAGTTGCACCGTAGTGGTTGGAGGTTGGGAATCCCTGGTAATGCATTCTTCCTGCACCGCCTGTTGCGATGACTACCGTCTTTGCTCTTGCAACGGAGTAGTCGCCTGTTTCCATGTTGAGAAGGACTGCACCTGCAGCCTGTCCCTTTTCGTCTTTGATCAGCTCAACAGCGGAAGTAAATTCCACTACTGGAATGCCAAGGTTGAGAACTTCGTCACGGATGGTACGCATGATCTCAGATCCGGAATAATCCTTTGCAGCATGCATTCTCTTTCTGGAAGTTCCGCCGCCGTGTGTGGTAACCATGGTTCCGTCTTCAGCTTTGTCGAACTCAACGCCAAGGTCGTTCAGCCATTTGATCGCGTCCGGGGCTTCCATTACCAGTCTCTTTACCAGCTCTGGCTTTGCAGCAAAGTGTCCGCCGCCGAAGCAGTCCAGGTAATGCTGTACCGGGGAGTCGTTTTCTTTGTCTGCTGCCTGGATTCCGCCTTCTGCCATCATGGTGTTGGCGTCACCGATACGAAGCTTGGTAACGATCATAACGTTTGCGCCTGCATTGTGTGCTTCGATGGCACAGGAGGATCCTGCTCCGCCGCCGCCGATTACAAGGACATCTACGTCATAATCGATTTTGTTAAGATCAATTTTTTCGTTCATCAGACGGCTTTCAGAATGAAGCATTTCTGCTAACTCCAGGGGAGCTTTCTGGCCTTTGTTTGGTCCTACTTTGATTTCTGCAAATGCGTCTGGGTTATAGTCCGGATGGAATTTCTTAAGAAGCGCGTCTTTCTCATCAGCAGTCAGACGTCTTGGCTCAGTTGCCATACGCTGTGCTCTTGTAGCCTCTACCTTTTTGATGGATTCCATCATATTTTCTGGATATGGTGCATACATGTTTTTACGCCCTCCTTATTTCTCAATTTCTCTGTTGTTGTAAAGTTCCTGCATGTCTGTGATTGGTTTCTGCATGATCTGTTCGATCAGGTCGTCGTATTTGCCTTCGTGGATTTCTTCTACACGTTTTTCAAGGTGTTCGCTCTTTGGTGCGATGTATTTTCCGGTGAGACGTCTTGCAAGAAGACCTACCATCGGGTGGGAAATTCCGGCCGGGCATCTTACGGAGCAGCATCCGCAGCTTACGCAGTCAAAGGATTCTTCTGCGCATTTTTCAAGCTCGCCTCTCTGGGCGTAGGCGATGTACTGCATAACGTTTAAGCTCTGGGTACATGCTTTTGTGCAGGCGTTGCAGCCGATGCAGCTGTAGATTTCCGGGTAGAGTTCCATCATGACCTGCTGGTTTGGCTTGAGGTCTTCGATGTTGTAGAGGCGCTTGTCTGTTGGGAAGAATGGGATGCTTGCTACATACATGCCTTCCTGTACCTGGGTCTGACAGGCGAGACAGGTTTTGAGTTCGTTGTCGCCTTTGATTCTGTAGATGGTTGCGCAGGCGCCGCAGAATCCGTGGCGGCAGCCGCAGCCTCTTTTGAGGGTGTAGCCTGCGTATTCCATGGCCGTCATGATGGTCAGGTCAGCAGGTACGGTGTATTTTTTACCGAAGAAATATACGTTTACCATATTTTCCATGTTGGGAGTTCCTTTCTTCTGCTTGTTTAAACCGTACGCCTTGTGAAATGGGTATCTCGCACGTGCCCGTCGCAACGCTCTGCTGAACTAATCGCTAACTGCGACTAAGGAGTTCAGGAGAGCCTTCACTCCTAAGTCTTCGTAAGCGCTGGATTTCAGCGCCGCTAAAGGCGCTCCTGAAATGGGCAGCTTGGCGAGATACCCATTCCACAAGTCTGTGTACTGGCAATAACTGATTCATTTGTTCGAAAGTTTCTTAAGATTAAAAAATTTAGTACTCGTCAGGTAACTGATCTATCTCGTCCATTCGGAAAACCGGGCCGTCTTTGCATACGTACTTGGAACCGATGTTGCAGCGGCCACATTTTCCGATACCGCACTTCATTCTAAGCTCCAATGTTGTGTAAACCTGGGTTCGGGTGAAGCCAAGTTCCTCCAGGCCCTGGAGGACGAATTTGATCATGATTGGCGGGCCGCAGACGAGGGCTACTTTGTTGGTGTCGAAGCCGATCTCTTTTAAGTAGGTGGGGACGAAGCCTACGTGGCCGTCCCAGCCTTCCTGCTCGCGGTCGATAGTCAGGTAGACGTTTACGTCTTTGGCGTTCATCCAGACTTCCTGGATCTCTTTTAATTTTACAAGGTCATCTGCGGAACGGGAACCGTAGAGGATGTCTACGGTGCCGTAGTCGTCGCGGTTGTCAAGGACGTAGTTGATTACGGAACGGAGTGGGGCAAGACCGATACCTCCGGCGATGAACAAAAGGTTTTTGCCTTTCAGCTTATCTTCAACCGGGAAATGATTGCCGTATGGTCCGCGGACTGTGATCTCATCTCCAACCTGAAGGCTGTGGAGATAGGAAGTCAGCTCACCGCATTTCTTAATACTGAATTCCTGATACTCTTTGTTTGTAGGAGAAGAAGTAATGGAAAACATACCCTCGCTTACGCCTGGTGCGCAGACCATTGCGCACTGTCCCGGCATATGCTCGAAAAGCTTTCCTCCATCCGGTGCAGTTACGCAGAAGGTTTTTACATCCGGTGTCTCCTCATGAATGTCTGTGATCACGCCAACCTGCGGGATCAGAGTATCCAGAGTATAATTTTTATGACAGGTACACTCGCTCATTACTTTTCACCTCCATGCTTTTCAAAAGCCTTGATCACCTTCACAATGTTCAGGGATGACGGGCATTTTTCCACGCAGCGGCCGCATCCTACACAAGAATACATGCCGTTATTGTTGGCCGGGAAATAAACAAGCTTGTGCATGAATCTCTGACGAAATCTCTGCATCTGGCTGGTACGGTTATTTCCGTGAGCCATCATTGTGAAATCGGAATACATACAGGAATCCCAGCAGCGGTAACGCTTGATTCCGTGTCCGGTATCATAATCCTTGATGTCATAGCACTGGCAGGTCGGGCACACAAAGGTACAGGTTCCGCATGCCAGACATGGCTTATAAAGGGTCTCCCATACAGGAGAGTTAAATTTCTCATCTGTAGCATTTCCATCCCATCCTTCCAGGGAAAGATGTGTGTATGGAAGCTGCTCTACAATATTATGGATCGCATCTTTTTCGGCGGAAACTTTTTCTTCATCAGAAGCATCCGCATCCGTAAGAAGCTCCTTCACAGCCTCAGTAAGAGCCTCACCCTTTTCGGTAAGGGCTTTCCAGTAAAGGGAATCCTGAACCATCCATACCGCTATATCAGCCACACCGTCTGCATCTGCTGACGGATCTGCTGCGTCTGTTCCGAATACTTTACAGAAGCAGGACTCTTCCGGCTCATGGCATGCCATGGCAACGATGGTTCCATGGTCTCTTCTTGCTGCATAGAAGGTATCTACAGGATCTGCAAGGAATACCTTGTCCAGAACTGCCACGCCTTTTACATCGCAGGCTTTCATGCCAAATACAACAAAAGGACGATTTCTAAGCTCTTCTGGTTCTACTGTCAGTTTCTTTCCATCACGTACAACTGTGTAAAGGGTCTCACTCTGTGGGAAAAAGGCATCTTTACCGGATTTTACGGTTTTCAGTGTATCCAGATCTGCCTCTTCTTCCTCATTCCAGAGACCGAAATTTGTCTGTCCTGCCTTTTTAACCGGAAGGATCAGATCCTGGCTTTCTGCGATTTTCCGGAATAATGCTTCCAGATTTTCTTTTTCAATCTTATACATACATTATCCCCTTTCTGCCACTACGCCAGGCTCTACATCCTCGAATGTAAAGCTGGTCAGCGGGCCTTTTGACTCAGCATCAGCTCCAGCCTGATACTCGCCGTAGAAGGTATCAATATCCTTGATAAACTTACGGTTGAACAGGTGAAGGGGGATACCCTGCGGGCAGACACGGCTGCACTCGCCGCAGTCTGTACATCTTCCGGCAACATGGAAAGCACGGATGATGTGGAACATTTTCTCCTCGAAGGAATCCACGTTTGCTTTCTGTGCGCTGTCAAACTTGGTGCTGTCAAATACGCATTTGCGGCAGCTGCAGGCCGGACATGCATTACGGCAGGCGTTGCAGCGGATGCATTTGCTAAGCTCCTTCTGGAAAAACGCGAAGCGCTCTTCCGGGCTCATTTTCTCGATCTTCTCAACTTCCGCGAAACGGTCTGCATCCTTTGTATCCTTGGATTCGCCGATGATCTCATCGTAGATCATGTGCTCTTTTCCCTTGCATACATGGCAGCGCTCCAACATAGCGTCCTTGTAAGCTACGGTCTTGTCGCCGTAAATTGTGGAAATGTGAAGTGTCTCGCACTCATCTGTCAGCTCTGCACCGGAAATGCTTTTGATTCCCTTGATTCCTAACTGGCGAAGCTTTTCCACATTCAGCTTTCCTTTACATCCAACACCGATAATGTAGGCTTTTTCACGGTCTACACGGTGTTCCTTGATCAGCTGGTTAAAACTATAGGTATCACAAGGCTTCAGACAGACAAGTGTTTTTCCCTCTAACTTGGAAGCCTCGATCATCATCTTGCTTAAGTTTGCACCGCAGAAGCCGTTGTAGACAAATTCGTCCAGGCTTTCTGCAGTCTCGAAGTATGCTGCTTCCGGATTGTAAGGCAGGTCTCCGGCTTTCCAGCCAAGAACACGCGCTACGGTTCCATCAGCCAGCAGTTCTTTTGCACGGGTGATCAGTTCCTGCATCTTAAATCCTCCAATCTGACGTTTTTACCCAGAGAATAAATTTTTTCCACAAACTCATTCATGGTCTGGGAGAATTTTACACCTTCAGCGGCAGATACCCACTCTACACGGGTACGTCCGTTTTCCACACCAATGAAATCCAGCATGGAGAAAAGAAGGGTCATACGTCTTCTTGCATAATAATTTCCTGTTGTATAGTGACAGTCTCCCGGATGGCAGCCACACATGATCACTCCGTCAGCACCCTTTTCAAAGGCACGGAGGATGAACATTGGATTTACACGGCAAGAGCATGGCACACGAATAATCTTTACATCAGCCGGATAGGAAAGACGGCTGCTTCCTGCAAGGTCTGCACCTGCATAGCTGCACCAGTTACAGCAGAATGCCACGATCTTGGGTCTGAATTCTTCTTTTGCTTCTATCGACATATTGCATCTACCTCCGCTAAAATCTGTCTGTTGGAGAATCCCTGCAGGTCCATTGCTCCTGATGGGCAGATTACGGTACATGCGCCGCAGCCTTGGCAAAGAGCATTGTTTACTACTGCAATTCTTCTTGTTTCACGGATTCCGTGGTCATTTACCTGTTTTTCCTCATAGGAAATAGCACCATATGGACACACATTTGCACACTGAGAGCATCCATTGCAAAGAAGCTCATCAGAGTGAGCGGTACATGGATTGGTTGTCAGCTTGTCCTTTGCAAGAAGGCCGATTGCCTTTACTGCTGCTGCCCCAGCCTGTGCAACGGTCTCCGGAATATCCTTTGGTCCCTGGCATACACCGGAAAGGAAAATACCAGCTGTAGGAGACTCTACTGGACGAAGCTTTGCATGTGCTTCTGTGAGGAAGTTGTTGGTATCAATACTTGCGGTAAGCATAGTTGCAATTTTTCTTACATCCTTGTTTGGCTCAATAGCAGCTGCAAGAACTACCATATCTGCTTCCATAAGGATCTGTTTGTTCTCAAGAAGGTCAGAAGCCTGAACCATAAGGGTTCCGTCTGGCTGCGGGATCACCTTTCCAACCTGGCCCTTGATATAGTTTACGCCGTAATCCTCAACTGCTCTTCTGTAGAACTCATCGAAGTTTTTACCTGGGGTACGCACATCAATGTAAAATACAGTTACGTTTGTATCCGGATATTTATCGCGGATCAGCATTGCATGCTTTGCAGTATACATACAACAGATTTTGGAGCAGTAGCTCTTTCCTCTCTCGTCAGAGCAGCGGCTTCCAACACACTGTACGAAAACAATGTTCTTCGGAGCTTTTCCATCGGAAAGTCTCTCAAGATGACCTTTTGTAGGTCCTGCTGCATTCATAATCCGCTCAAGCTCAAGGGATGTGATGACGTCCTTGCTCTGGCTGTAAGCGTACTCATCATATTTATCAAGCGGAATCACATCGAAACCGGTTGCAACTACGATTGCGCCGTATTTCTGTGTGATGATCTCATCCTTCTGCTCGTAATCGATTGCGCCGGCTGCGCAGACCTTAGAACAGGCACCGCATTTTCCGGTTTTGAACTTGATGCAGTTCTCACGGTCGATTACCGGAACATTTGGAATTGCCTGGGCAAACGGAATGTAAATGGCGCTTCTGTTGTTCAGGCCGCGGTTAAATTCGTTTGGATTTTTTTTGGACGGACATTTGGAGGAGCAGACGCCGCATCCTGTACATTTGTCCATATCTACGCTTCTTGCTTTTTTACGGATATCTACGGTGAAGTCACCGACAAAGCCGCTTACCTTCTCCACTTCACTGTATGTATAGATATTGATCTTCTCATGTGCTGCAGCCTCTACCATCTTTGGGGTAAGGATACATGCGGAACAGTCCAGTGTTGGGAAGGTCTTGTCAAGCTGTGACATTCTTCCGCCGATACTTGGAAGCTTCTCCACAATGTCAACCTCGTATCCAGCCTCTGCAATATCAAGGGCAGACTGGATTCCGGCAATACCACCGCCGATTACAAGCGCACGTTTTGTTACAAGACTCTCTCCCGGCTGAAGAGGAGCATCTAAATTTACTTTTGCGATTGCTGCTCTTGCAAGGATCACTGCCTTTAAGGTAGCTTCCTCCATATCCTTGTGGATCCAGGAGCAATGCTCACGAATATTGGCAATCTCTACCATGTATGGGTTTAAGCCCGCCTTTGCAGCAGCCTTACGGAAGGTAGCTTCATGCATACGCGGGGAACAGGAACATACAACGATTCCTGTCAGATTTTTCTCGTGGATGGCATTGATGATTTTTGCCTGGCCTGCTTCAGAGCACATATACTGATAGTCCTCTGCATGAACAACACCTGGCTCCTTTGCAGCCATTTCCACTACTTTTTTCACATCAACTGTGGCTGCAATGTTGGTACCACAATGACATACAAATACACCTATTCTCTGCACTTTTCTCTCACCTCCTGTATCTTCTGAATGCACTTACCAGGAGCTGCTGAGGTGTTTCCTCATCGATCAGTTCCGGAATCTCGTCTGCCTCCAGATAGTTCTGGCCTCGTTCACGGACAACCAGCTGTCTGGCAGCATCAATCAGTTTTCCTGGTTTTACATCTCTTGGGCAACGCTCTACACAAGCAAAGCAGGAAAGACATTTCCATAAGGATTTGGACTGTGCAAGTGCTTCTATATCGCCATTCTGTACATAAGTTACAAACTGGTGAGGTTTGATATCCATTTCATTAAATGCAGGACAGGTTGCGGAGCATTTACCGCATTTCATACATTTCAGGGGATTTACTCCTGAAATCTCTTTGATTCTTTCAGCTGCATTCTGGGCATTTCCATATGTATAAGCCATTACTTCGCCACCTCCTCTTTTACTCCAAGAGCTTCTGCAAGAAGTTCTGTAAAATAGTAAACAGGGAGAGCGCCGTTTCCGTTCTTTCTAAGATTATACATGCAAAGAGGACAGGCTGTGATCAGCATGTCTGCTTCGAACCCTTTTGCACTGTCCATGATCTTTTCACACATATTCTGTGCCATATCTTTTTCCTTCAGGGAAATGTAGCCGCCGCAGCACTCATTGCGGTATGGATAGACAACTGGTTCTGCTCCAAGGGCGCGGATGAAATCTTCCATGATTGTCGGATTCTCCGGGTTGTCAAATGCCATGATCTTTCCTGGTCTTAAAAGGAGGCATCCGTAGTAGGCACCGATTTTTTTGCCTTTTAAGGGATTGACCACTTTCTTTTTGATCTCGTCAAATCCGACTTCGTCACGGAGTACTTCCAGATAGTGAAGGACATTTGTCTCGCCTTCGTATGGAGCGTCCAGTTTCAGATAATTATTTGCTCTTGTGCGGATGTCTTCTACATTCTTCATGTCGTCATTCACACGTTTGAGCACATGATGACAGGCTGAACAGACTGTGATCAGATCCTGTCCTTTTTCTTTTGCATCGTTTAAAGCACGGACGGAAGAAAGCTTGGTGGCTATCTCATCGCTGCCCAGGGGATATACGCCGCCGCAGCACTGCCAGTCTTTGATCTCTTCCATTTCGAAGCCCAGTGCTTTCGCAGAAGCTCTGGCATAGGCGTCCAGATCTTTTGCCTTATTCTTCAGGGTACATCCTGGATAATAACTGTACTTCATGCTTCTTGTTCCTTTCTTGTTACTGTCCACATGGAGCGTTCTTTCAGGCCCGCCAATGTAAACAGCAGCTGTTTCGGTTGTTCAGGCAAAGGGGAACCCGACTTACCGCTTTTCGCGATAGAAGCCGGGGTATCCTTGCTGATGTAGTTAAATATGATAAGAACCTGGTTCTTAGAGCATGTTTGAAAAAGGCTTTCTGCAAGATGTGCGTCACAATTTGTGGGAGATTTTGTCCGGATGAGGGCGCCGTAGCGGGCTACGGCAACTGAATTCGGGCAAAATATACCGCAAAGTGGGGCGTGCAGATCGCGGGAATGATTTTTCAAACACGCTCTAGAGCTCGATCTGCGCGATTACTTCTTTTAATGCGTTGGCACTCTTCTTAAGAAGCTCTACTTCCTCTTTGTTCATGCGCATCTGAACTTTCCCCTGGATTCCGTTTGGCCCTACAAGAGTAAGGGTACTCAGGCACACATCTTCAATTCCGTATTCGCCATGGAGCATGGAGGATACGGTTGCAAGGGAATCAGAAGCAGCCAGGATCAGGCCTACCAGCTGGCACACAGTTGCGGATACTGCGTAGAAGGTTGCGCCTTTCTTTGCAATAACTTTTCCGCCGGATTTCTGTACATATTCCAGCATGGCTTCTTTGTCCAGAGGTTTTACATCCTTGCCGTGTGCTTTCATTTCTTCGTAGTACTCATCTGTGCTGAGACCGGAAATGTAAGCACCTGTCCACGGGATAAAGGAGGTATCGCCGTGCTCACCGAATACGTAAGCGTGAATATTTCCCTGTGCTACCTGGAAGTGCTCGGAGAGTCCGTAGCGAAGTCTTGCTGTGTCAAGGATGGTTCCGGATCCCATAATCTGATTCTCCGGAAGACCGGAAATCTTGGTAAATACGTAGGTCATGATGTCTACCGGATTGCTTACGATGATGTACTTGGCATTTGGAGCTTCTTTTACAATCTGAGGAGTGATGCTCTTCAGGATGTTGACATTTGTCTGAGTAAGCTCAATTCGTGTCTGTCCAGGTTTACGGGCAATTCCGGATGTGATGATTACGATGTCGGAATCTTTGGCGTCTGCGTAATCTCCTGCTACCAGGGATACAGGACTTCTGAAGCAGGTTCCCTGCTCAATGTCCATGACTTCGCCTTCGACCTTTTCCTTGTTGATGTCGATCAGAACGATTTCGGAAGCGATTTCATCATGTGCCAGTGTGTAGGCGATTGTGGAGCCGACGCTTCCAGCTCCGATAATGGTAATTTTGCTGCTCATAATAAACTCCTTTCGTGGGGTTTGTGGGATTGTGTCAACTTTTCCAGCGGGTTTGGTTGTTTTTCCGTGGGATTCGTTAGGTTTCCCTGTGTGTTGCCCTTTGTTTCTTGTTTATTTTTTAACAATCACAGTTAGAAAAAAAGCGGGTAAAACTTTATTTTCTGCCTTGTGACATGGCCTGACCCAGAAACACAGTATTATTTTGTCCTGTTTTCCTGGGTTAAGTCATGTCACATTGTGTTTTTTTGCAAACTTTTTCTCAACAAAGGACTTTTCCCTCTTTGTCTCCGCATAAAATATTGGTTTTTCTCCGCTTTATTTAAAATACCACAATGACAATCTTTTAACAACATTTTTTTGAAATTTTTTATCATTTTTTAGGGGCTTCTACACATTGTACAAAATTGCATCGGGATTTTTGGTGGTTTTGTTGGGAGAGTTTTTCAGGGCGGACGCACTTTCGCAGCTGCGATTCCACGCAGGTCGGTGCAACATTCCGCCAAGCTAACTGCTAACTGCGACTAAGACGCTCGGGAGAGCCCTCTCGTCTAAGTCTCCGTAAGCAGTGGATCTCGTCTCCATTAAGGGCGCACCTGAAATGACCTGCTTAGGAATAGCAGCTGTGAAAGTGCTGGTCACTGAAAAAAAGCCCCTCCGATAATTAATGTACAATCGGAGAGGCTTTCGTGGATGCCCAAAATTTAGTACTGCTGAAGGGTAGAATTAAAGGGCGTATAATTTTACAATATTCTTCAGGTTTTCGACGGCGTAGTCCATGCCTTCTATCGTGATGTGTTCGCAGGGGCCGTGGAAGGCGTAGCCGCCGGTGCCCAGGTTGGGGCAGGGGAGGCCCATGAAAGAGAGGCGGGCGCCGTCGGTGCCGCCGCGGATGGCTACGGTGACGGGATTGAGGCCGGATTCCTGGACGGCTTTTTTGGCGTTGTCGATCAGGTGCATGCAGGGCTCGATCTTTTCCTTCATGTTGCGATACTGCTCTTTGATGGTAAGGGTGACGGTTCCTTCGCCGTATTTCTCATTGAGAAGCTTGGCGATGTGACGCATCATCTCCTGGCGGCAGGCGAACATGGCGCTGTCGTGGTCGCGGATGATGTAATCCAGGCTTGCATCGGATACGTCACCGCTCATTTCACAGAGATGGAAAAAGCCTTCATACTCTTCTGTGTTTGCCGGAGTGTCTCCTGCCGGGAGCATGCTGTTGAACTCCATGGCAACCAGGGCGGCATTGATCATGGTATTTTTGCTGCTGCCCGGATGCACGGAGAAGCCTTTGATCTTTACCTTGGCGCCTGCCGCGTTGAAATTCTCGTACTCGATTTCATTTTCTGCGCCGCCGTCTACGGTGTAGGCAAAATCAGCTCCGAAGCCTTCTACATCAAAGAAATCAGCGCCTCGGCCAACTTCCTCGTCCGGGGTAAAGCCGATGCAGATTTTTCCATGTGGGATGTTTTCTTTTATAATCTGCTCTGCCATGGTCATGATCTCTGCTACTCCAGCCTTATCGTCTGCGCCGAGAAGAGTGGTACCGTCAGTGGTGATCAGGGTTCTTCCCTTCAGATCTGCCAGATGTGGGAAATCCTTGAGGGTAAGGGTGTATTCGCTTTCTCCAAGCTTTACATCGGTTCCATCATAGTCCGGGATAATCTGGGGATTCACATTCTCCCCGGAAAAATCAGGTGCAGTATCCATGTGGGCAATGAAGCCGATTGCCGGCTTGTCCTCAAGGCCTGCTGTCGCCGGGATGACTCCGTAGACATAGCATTTGTCATCAATGCGCACATCCTGTACTCCAATATTTTTCAGCTCCTTGGCCAGCTGATTTCCAAGATCAAACTGGCGGCTGGTAGATGGCACTATTTCCTGCTCATCCTCACTTGTGGTATATACCTTTACATAATTCAGCAATCGTTCGTATGCACGCATTTCGATTTCTCCTTTTTCATTTTAAATTATCCGTTCAGAGCCTTCATAGTTATACGCTTCACGACACCCCAAAGGCAAAAACGGACATGCCTCTTACAGTTCTTCCAGCTTCGCAAGCTCGCCGCCAAATGAGGTATCCATACACTCCTCAAATGCAGCTTCCTTCTTCATTTTTTCCAGTGCCATTCCGGCTTTCTTTACAGTCTGCACCGTTCCGGCTCCGGCTATACATCCGCCTGGACAGGCCATTCCTTCCAGCAGATAGCCGTTGTACTTTCCTGCTTTGGCGGACATCATCATCTTTTTGCACTCCTGCAGGCCGTTAGCGCTGACTACCTTCACTTCTCGGTCCGGGTCCATACGCTTTATAGCCTTTACCACAGCTGCTGCAACACCGCCGCTGGCAGCGAATCCACGGCCGTCACTGCTTGCCTGGGAAAGAGGCTCTCCTTCCGGAATACTTCCGAAGTCCACATCTTTGGCTTCGAACATTCCCTGTACTTCCTCAAAAGTAAGCACAAAATCCACATAGCTTCGAACGCTCTTACGACTTGCTTCCAGCTTCTTAGCTGCGCAGGGGCCCACAAACACGATCTTGCAGTCCGGGTTCTCCTGCTTTAGAAGTCTGGCAGTAAGAACCATAGGGGTCAGTGCCATGGAAATGCAGCTTGCATACTGGGGGAACATTTTCTTCGCCATTACAGACCATGCCGGACAGCAGGAGGTTCCCATAAACGGGATCTTCTCCGGTACCTCTTCCATGAAGTCTTTGGCCTCCTCAATGGTACAAAGGTCCGCTCCAACTGCTACCTCCTTGATATCCGTGAATCCAAGAGCCTTAAAGGCACCGCGAATCTGGGTATTTTTCAGTGCCGGCTCAAACTGTCCTGCCACTGCCGGCGCTACGATGGCATAGACCGGAGTCTCACTCTTTAACGCCATAATGGTCTGATAAATCTGTCCCTTGTCTACAATGGCACTGAACGGACAGCTTACCAGGCACATTCCGCAGGAAACGCACTTGTCATGATCAATCTCTGCCCTTCCATATTCATCGGAATGGATGGCATTCATTCCGCAGGCCTTGGCACATGGTCTTTCCTGTTTGATAATGGCATTATATGGACAGGCTTCCATACATTTGCCGCATTTGATACATTTTTCCTGATCGATTACAGACCTGCCATTCTCCATATGAATGGCATTCTTGGGACAGACCTCCTGACATGGGTGCTCCAGGCAGCCCTGACAGCCTTCTGTCACCAGGACTCTTTTCTCCGGGCAGGAATTGCAGGCAAATTTGATAATATTAATAAGCGGCGGCTCATAATATTTCTCCTCAATAAGGCTCGCCTCCACCCCTTTGGAAATCGGGGCATGCTCGGAAATGTTGCGCAGGGGCAGTCCCATTGCCACACGCAGCCTCTCTCCTACAATGGCTCTTTCCAGGAAAATACTGTCACGGTATGTGGCAACTTCTCCTGGCAGGATCTTGTATGGAAGCTCGTCCATTTCCTTCTCAATATCGCCCTCGTAGGCAAGACGGGCGATTTCAGTAAAAATCTGGTGTCTGATCTTGGCCTTTGATGAGTATAATCCTCTCATTCTCACTTCTCCTTTATCTGTAAGTTTCGCACCAGCCAGATTTTACCGCATTCAATCCAACTGCTTTTATCTTGTATTTTTATGCCTCCGCTCATATAGATGTTCAGGGCAAACTACCTTTCCCTGCATCTTCCTATATCATACACAAAAATCACCAATTATTCAAATGTCTTTGCGGCTTCTTCCAGATATTCTGTGATTGGCAGGTGCTGCGGGCAGTGTTCCTCACACTGTCGGCATCCTACACAGTCAGATGCTTTTCCGTGGCCTTCTTTTTCGGTACGGTCTTTGTAGATGGATTTAACTGACGCCAGCTGGCCTTCTCCAAACATGCTGATCCGGTTCAGAAGCTTGAAATAATCCGGGATTGCAATTTTCATTGGACATCCGTCTGTGCAATAGCGGCAGCCTGTGCACGGCACCTTTTCTTTGGATTTGATGATTGCCGCAGATTTGGCAACAAGGTCTTTTTCCTCATCGGAAAGCGGGGCAAAATCCTTCATATAGGAAAGATTATCCTCCACCTGCTGCTCATCGCTCATACCGCTCAGTACCATAAATACATTTTCCTGGGATGCAGCAAAACGGATGGCCCAGGATGCCACAGACATTTCCGGTCTGGCGCCCTTTAACAGTGCTTCTGCCTCTGCTGGAACATTCGCCAGCATGCCGCCTTTGATGGGCTCCATAACCAGAACCGGCTTGCCATATTTCACACAGACCTCATAGCATTTGCGGGACTGTACCTCGCTATCCTCCCAGTCTGCATAGTTCAGCTGAAGCTGCACATATTCCATTTCCGGATGTCTTGTGAGGATCTTGTCCAGTACCTCTGCTTTGTCATGGAAAGAGAAGCCCACATGCTTAACAAGTCCCTTCGCTTTCTTTTCCAGCATAAAGTCAAAAGCGCCCCACTCTTCTGCCTGCTTCGCAGCACCTTCATCCAGGGAATGGAGCAGGTAGTAATCGAAATATTCCACGCCGCAGTTTTCCAGCTGTTTTTCAAAAAATCCAGGCATTTCAGAGGCTTCCTTCAGCATGAAAAGGGAAAGCTTATCTGTGATTGTGTAGGCTTCTCTTGGGTAGCGCTTTGCTACTGCCTCCCGAAAGGCCTGCTCACTGTTTCCGCTGTGATAGCATGCTGCTGTATCAAAATAGGTGAAGCCTTCTGCCAGGAACCGGTCCGCCAGATGACAGACTCTTTCTACATCTACCTTGCTTTTGTCTGCTTCGTCCACTGCCGGAAGTCTCATCAGTCCAAAGCCTAATTTTTTAACGCTCATTTCATTATCCTCCTGTTTTTTCATAACGTTGTGCAAAAAATCCGCACAGTGCTTTTGGGGAAATATCTTTATATTGCACGCTTATATGATAGATGTCAATATAACAGCGTATAGATTTTTCCTTTCCGCGTGTGCGGGAAAGACAATAGTCCCACAGGTTTTTGTCCCCGTCAAAATATAAAAAAGGCCAGAATTCCAGTTCAAAATTCTGACCCCTTATCATTTTAATTTCATTCTCATCCACCAATCTGGCAGTCCAGATCACAGACAGAGTGAACCGCTTTCTTTAGAAGCTCCATGTGCTCCGGTTCCGGAGGAAGGATCTCCGGCAGCTTGTACTCTCTTCCAAGCCAGTCATACTTATCCTGTCCAAGGCGATGGTAAGGAAGAAGGTGAATCTTCTTCACTCCCGGTAAAGTGGACGCAAAAGAAGCGATAGACTTGATTTCCTCCACGCTGTCATTAAAGGTTGGAACGACTGGAACGCGGATTACCAGATTGGTCTGCCCGGATAAGGCAACCTTTCTGGCATTCTCAAGCGCCAGTCCGTTGGGCTTGCCTGTAAACTGTTCATGCTTGACCTGATTGGTATGTTTGATATCCATCAGGTAAGTATCCAGATAGGGCAGAACCATCTCAATATTTTTCCAGGGAACACATGCCATGCTCTCAATGGCGGTATTGATTCCCCGCTCCTTTGCAGCGCGGAGAAGGTCACGGGCAAACTGCGGCTGGCAAAGACATTCCCCTCCGGAAAGAGTCATGCCGCCGCCGGAACGGTAATAATAAGGGCGGTCTTTCTCCACCAGCTCGATCATTTCCCGAACAGATACATCCCGTCCCATGGTCTTCACACCGTCCGGGGTTTTCATGGTCTGGATCTTGTATTCCTGGGACTCCGGATTGCAGCACCACTGGCACCGCAGCACGCATCCCTTCAGAAATACGATGGTACGGATTCCCGGACCATCATGGATGGAATAACGCTGGACGTCAAAGATACGTCCTGTGGTATCTAAATATTCCATAGATTTCTCCATTATACGGAAGTGCCGACAGCCTTCTGTGAGAAAAGCCGCCAGCAGTTCCGTTTATATTTTCATTTAGAAGCCCTGCTCTGTTCTGCGGATGATATCGTCCTGTAAGGACTTGGACAGTGTAGTAAACAGCGCACTGTAGCCGGCGACACGTACAACCAGATGCTTATAGTTCTCCGGATGTGCCTGTGCGTCAAGAAGTGTCTCTCTGCTTACAACGTTAAACTGCATATGCATTCCCTTCTGATCGAAGTAGGAACGGATCAGTGCAACAAATTTCTCAAGTCCCTCACGTCCTGACAGTGCTGACGGATGGAACTTCTGATTGAACAGAGTACCATTGGATACAATGAAGTGATCCAGTTTGGCAACAGAGCTTGCTGCTGCGGTCGGTCCGTTCACATCCTTGCCTGCTGATGGGGAAACACCGTCAGCAACCGGAGTGTGTGCATATCTGCCATCTGGTGTGGCACCAGTCTGTCCGCCCAGCGGTACATTTGCAGATACCGGATAAAGTCCAGCCTGATACTGACCGCCTCTTGGATTCTTGAAATTCTGAAGAGGTCTTGTATAAGTATATGCCACATCTCTTGCAAAGTAATCCACTTCCGGAAGATCATTTCCGAACTTGGGAACCTCAGCGATCATGTCGTGGATTTCCTGATATCTTGCCATCTTCTCAGGTGACATCTGGGCATTCATAACAGATTTCAGAACAGCTGCTGCTGTGTCTGCATCTACCTTAGCACCGCTTTCTGTCATCTCTCTTAAGATACCGGTAGTGATATCTCTTACAGACTGCTCGTCCAGGCCCTTGCCATAATTCCATGCAAGAGCTTCCTTCAGCTCTTCCATTGTGAACTTCTTCTCCTGGTAAACCAGCTGGCGGATTGCATACAGGGAGTCTGCCATGTTGGCAATACCAAAGCCCTGAGGACCTGTAAAGTTATATACAGCGCCGCCTTCCTGAACGGTCTTTCCGCGTTTGATACAGTCATCGATCATACTGGAAAGGAATGGAAGCGGGCAACGCTTTGCATGGGCAACGTCAATGGCGTTATCTGCATTTACAAGCAGGGAAATGCAGTATTCCATCTGCTTCTTATAAGCATCGTAAAACTCATCAAAGGTTTCCATCTTGGTAACATCGCCGGTAGGAATACCAACCATCTCACCCTGATCCATACCATTTGCAAATACAAGCTCCAGCGGACGGCACATATTAAAGAATGCTGCGTCATGCCAGCCTTCAGTCTTGCCGGCCTTCTGGGGCTCAACGCATCCGATGATATTGTACTCACGGGCATCTGCCAGGGAAAGTCCTCTGTTCTGCAGTGCCGGGATGATTACCTCGTCATTGTAATATGCCGGAAGTCCGATACCGGTTCTGGTCAGCTCTGCTGCCTTGATCAGAAGGTCGTGAGGGGAGCCGTTCCATACACGGATGGAAAGTGACGGTGCCGGAAGATGTACATGCATGGATGCCTCAATACACATGAAGGAAAGGTCATTGGTCACATCCTCGCCATCCTTGTTCTGACCGCCTACGATCAGGTTCTGGAAAAGGCTGTAGCCTGCGAATCCTTCTGCGGAAGCTGCATCACGAACCTTATTCAGGTCATTTAATTTCACCCAGATACAGTCGATCAGCTCCTGAGCTGCTGTTCTGGTGATCGCACCGCTCTCAATATCCTTCTTGTAGTAAGGATACATATACTGGTCAAAGCGTCCTGGAGAGATAGAATGTCCGCTGGACTCCATCTGAAGAAGCTGCTGTACGAACCAGAAGGACTGACATGCCTCCCAGAAATTAGTGGCTCCCTTGGCAGGAACCTTGCTGCAGTTGGATGCAATCACAAGAAGCTCTGCCTTACGCTGGGGATCTGTACATTTCTCAGCCATCTCAAGGGCAAGCTTCGCATATCTGTTGGCATAGTCTATTACAGCCTGGCAGCTCATGATCACGGCTTCCAGGAAACGGGAACGCTCTGCATAGTCTCCGTCGCCTACATTGCAGTGATCCAGCTCAGCCTGTGCTTTCGCCATAATGCCTTCGTAGCCGATCTCAAGAACTTCCCAGTATTTTACGGTAACATGTCCTACACCATTATAGAAATAGTTTCCTGGTGTAAAAATATTGTGGTCAATTGCGCGGATTGCTTCCGGTGCCATATAAGCGGTGGCAAGCTCACTGGTGGTCTTGCCTTTCCAGTACTTATGCACCTCGCGAAGATCTGCCTTGGCCTGCTCGGAAATATAGAACGGATCCGCGATTCTGGTCTCTACGGTATCCAGCTCATCTTCCAGCCACTGGAATGAAAATTCCGGGAAAGTCTGGCAGCCTCTTGGAGCAATGGAGTTGCTTCCCACGATCAGCTCTTCATCCCGGATGATGATCGGAATGTTATGTAAAATGTGGGAAAAAGCTTTGGCTCTTCTGGTGATGATCGGCTGGTCCTCGGTCTCTTTGTAAGACTCTGTGATCAGCTTGGCTCTGTAAGATTCGATCTCTGGCATCTTGGCATAGAGATGGTCTACCAGACGGGTAATTCTGGAGGATTTGGGAATCTCACTTAAATTGTATTTTTCCATGGTTCTCCTTTCTCATGGAAGTCCCGGGCTCTGCAAATCCATAAAGGATTCCAGAATCCAGCAACATAAATGTCCGCCATTCCATGACATAGTTTTCTATGCTCATTATACGTCATCCCTTTTGCGGTGTCAACATAATTCAACATTACTTTTGTTGTTTTGGTTGGAGTTTTATTTTTGTTTTTGTGGTTTTTCGTTGTTTTCCTGTGAATCGGGCAAAAACATGGCATACAGGGTTCTTGGCATTACTGCTGTATTTCCCTTTATACGAAAGAACTGCTGTGCCTGATTTCTCCAGCACAACAGTTCTTTTGTTTCTGTGGCATATGTAAATGATTCAAACTCCAGTCTTAATTTCCGGCCTTAGTGGCATCCGCCGCAGCTTCCGCAATTGCCATTGCAGCCTTTTCCACTCTTCTTGTCCTTGCGAATGCTTCGGATGGCAAGACCTGCGATTACTACTACGATAGCACCTACAACTACTGTTCCCATACTCTGCTCCTTTCAGGTTCCCTGTAGATCAGTTGTCACAGTTTTCCTCAAAACCACTATGGGGTTCGCCTGCAAACTGAGACAATAGGTTCCTTCTGTTGTTAGTATATTCTAACGTGTATTAGATGTCAATATCTTTTTCTGCACTTTACAAGCAAATTACCGTCCACTTTGCCCGGCAACACGCTTTGTGATGCCCAAAAATGCATTTGCTGCGCAAGCTTAATTCCCGTCTTTTTACACATCCAGCTTCATCTGGCCGTCCTTGATATATCCCATGTTGCGCATTCCTCGATAGATCACATAGGACAGCAGACCGGGAAGCAGGAAATGAAATACTATGATTTTCAAAATAACCAGCACAGGCTCCTCTGTCGCTGTCATGGTCTGGTAAGTCATGATCTGTCCAACCAGGCCGGAGGTTCCCATGCCGGAGCCAGTGGCATTGTTTGTCATATGGAACGGTCCGATAATAGCGATGGGACCTAAAATTGCAGACGCCAGTGTAGGCGGCAGCCAGATCAGCGGCCGTCTCATAATATTGGGGATCTGCAGCATGGAAGTTCCCACTCCCTGGGCAAAAAGTCCGCCCACACCGTTATCCTTAAAGCTTGTCACTGCAAATCCGATCATCTGGCAGCAGCATCCGATGGTTGCCGCGCCTGCTGCCACACCATTTAATCCCAGGATAATTCCAAGGGCAGCCGAACTGATGGGCAGCGTCAGCACCATTCCCATAACAACGGAAACAATAATTCCCATCAAAACAGGCTGCTGCTCAGTTCCCCAGTTTACCAGATTACCAAGCCAGGTCATAAATCTTGACACTCCAGGCCCCACTAAAATTCCAACTGTACCGCCGGACAAAATGGTAACCGCCGGAGTGATCAACAGATCCAGCTTTGTTTTCCCGGCAACCAGTCTTCCCACAGTAATTCCCACATAAGCTGCAACAAATGCACCAAGGGGCTCTCCAGGACCTGCTAATACCAGTGCCCCAGTGTCAGACAGCAAGGTTCCTGCAATCAGATTGGATGCATAGGCACCGATCATTCCCGCTGCTGCCGCGGACAACAGTACATACGTAGACTCCCGGAATTTGTACGCAACTCCAATACCGATTCCAGCTCCGGTAAGTCGCTGGGCAATCACCGCAAAGGTACTTAAATAAGCGCCATAGGTGCCGCCCATCAGATCGCCGATCTGCTTCAGAATGGTTCCGATGATCAGCGTAGAAAACAGGCCCAGGGCCATCCCGCTCAGACCATCGATAAAAATGTTGTTCAAGATTTTCTTAATTGCTTTCATACTCTCTCCTTATCCCCACACAACGTGCTTAATACAGATCCATCTTCTTCCTGCCAAGCTCCAGAAACACCCTGGTTCCTTTTCCCAGCTCGGACTCTATGCGGATTCCATGATCCAGTTTCTTCATGATCTTTCCGCTAAGATAAAGCCCGATTCCGGTTGAACGCCCCTCTTCCCGGCCATTGTATCCGGTAAAGCCTTTTTCAAAAACACGGGGCAGATCTTCCTGGCGGATTCCGATTCCCGTATCCTCAATCACCAGTGTATGGGACCTTGCTTTACTCATATAGATGGAGATTTTCCCTTTTTTCGTGTATTTCAATGCATTGGAAAGGATCTGGCCAATAACAAAGCCTAGCCACTTTTTATCCGTAAGCACCGTTTCTTCCACGCCCTCATAATCCAGGGACAGCTTTTTCCCAACAAAAATCCGGGCAAACTTGTGGATCTGATCCTTTATGATTTCATCCAGATTCACTTCTTCCAGGCAAAGATCCGAGGACAGATCCTGGGTACGAAGATATCCCAGAACCATCTCCACATACTGCTCGATCTTGAAAAGCTCATTCTGGATTTCCCCGGGATTTAGTTCTTCCTCCTGAAGCAGGAGCCTGGATGCCGCAATAGGGGTTTTGATCTGATGAACCCACATAGTGTAAAAATCCATCAGCTCTGTGCCAAGCGCACTGCTCTGGTTCCTGGCCTTGATTCTTTCCTCATCAAGCAGCCTGCAGATGTCCTGGTAAAGCGCCTCATTCTCATTCTCCGGCGCCTCCATGTGCTCCAGTGCAAGGGCGCCGTTGTCTTTTATATACAAAAGATTCTGCTGCTTTTTCCGGTATTTGCAATATCCCCAGATCAGGAATCCTGTCTCACAGATGATTACAAGAACCGCAATATAGCCCACAGGCTCCAGTGGAACATCATACAGGAAAAGCACTATCACCGCCATCAAAAGCATTGCTGCTGCCATCGCCCAGCTCTGCCATCTGGTTTTCAGATATTCTCTCATACCATATACCCCAGGCCTTTTTTGGTTACAATGAAATCCCGGATTCCCAGGCTCTCCAGCTTTCTGCGGATTCTTGTGATGTTTACGGTAAGGGTATTGTCATCCACAAAGCTGTCGCTTTCCCACAGCTTGGTCATAATGGCATCTCTTGATACCACGCGTCCCTGATGTTCAAACAGAATCTGCAGGATTTTCAGTTCGTTCTTCGTCAGGTCTGCCTGCTGCCCATTGGCAGAAATGGTGCCGTTTCCAGGATTCAAAACTACGCCGTTATGTTCCAGAAGACTGCTGTTCTGTCCGAATGCGTAGGTGCGCCGAAGCACAGCCTGCACCTTGGCAGCCAGCACATCCAGGTCAAAGGGCTTGGCAATAAAATCATCTGCGCCACGGCTCATGGCCATAACCATATTCATGTTGTCTGCCGCTGAGGACAGGAACAAAACCGGAACCTGAGAAATCTTCCGGATCTCCTCGCACCAGTGAAAGCCGTTGTAAAAAGGCAGCTTCAGATCCAGAAGCACCAGCTGGGGATCCTTCTGCACAAATTCCTGGATCACATGTGCGAAATCCTCCACCTGAAAAACCTCATAGCCCCAGGACTGCAGATGACGCTTGACAATCTGCACGATGGTCTCGTCATCTTCCACTACTAAAATTTTATACATTTTTTTACCCTAAATATGCCTTCAGAAGCTTCAGCGTATTCTTCGCTCCATCCTTGTGTGATCTCTCATAACCATGAGAAGCATAAACACCAGGTCCGATCAGGCCGTGTTTCATATCGTATCCAGCCTTCAGAGCCGCGTCTACATCAGAACCATAATGCGGATACACATCCACTGCAAATGCAATGTCATTCTCCTGCGCAGCCTTAATAAGACCGGAAACTACCTGGTAGTCGTACGGTCCCATGCTGTCCTTCGCACAGATGGAAACCATCGTCTCATCGCATTCCAATCCTTTACCGACGCAGCCCATATCTACAGAGATCATCTCTGTTACTCCATCCGGGATTGCCGCACATCCGCCGTGTCCCACTTCCTCATAGGAAGTAATCAGAACATAGATGGTACGCTCAGTCTCTACTTTCTTCTCTTTCAGATATTTGGCATAGCCAAGAAGAATGGCTGTGCTGAATTTATCATCCAGGAAACGGCTCTTAATGTATCCGCTCTGGGTTACAACCGTTCTTGGGTCAAAGCAGACGAAATCTCCGGTCATGATTCCAAGCTTTTTCACATCTTCCTTTGTTTTCACCGGCTCGTCCAGGATGGCTTCCATGGTGTCATAGGTACGCTTGGTATCGCTGTACTCTCCGTTTACATGAACCGATGCGTTCTCCAGCTGGAAGGTTGCGTCGTATACCTTGCCGGATTTGGTGTAAACCTTGCAGTTCTCTGCCTCCGCATTGTTGGGGTTCATGCCGCCGATGTTGGTCAGCTTCAGACGTCCATTGTCCATGATCTGGCAAACCATACCGCCCAGGGTGTCCATGTGCGCAGCCAGAACTACTGCATTTTTGTCGTCCTTGCCGCCCAGCTTTACGAGAACTGCGCCTTTCTGTGTAATCTGCGGTTCATAACCAAGCTTTTCGAATTCTTTTTTCACAAACTCTGCTGCCATATGCGTGAAACCGCTTGGGCTTGGCACTGCAAGCAGATCCTGTGCTGTTTTCATAATGTAATCTGTGTATTTTCCCATGATTTTATCTCCTGTTTTTCAAATAATAAAACATTTTTTCTAAATTCTTCAACCTGTTTATGCAATTGTCAGCGGCACCTGACTGCCCCTTTCCTTACATAATTTTCCCATGGATTTCCTGCGGAACTCTCGCTTTCACCATAATTCCGCTGTCTGTATATTCCTCAGAAAGCAGCTGTCCATATTCCCGGATCAGCTGGATCTTGCCGGCTTCCTGATAACCGAAAAGCTTTTCCACATAAATCTGCTCTTCAGAAAGGATTTTCTCCAGAAGTGCCTTCAGTTCGTCCAGGCCATCTCCTGTTTTCGCAGATACCTTCAAAGTGTGATCTGCCATGCTGTCACGCATGCGGATGGCCGCTCCCACATCTACTTTGTTAAACAGCGTAATGGTTTTCTTGCCCTGTACCTCCAGCTCATGCAGCGTATCATAAACCACTTCCATCTGCTGCTCCGCCTGCGGGTTGGAGCAGTCTACCACATGAATAATGTAGTCCGCGTATTTCGCCTCTTCCAGAGTACTCTTAAATGCTTCCACCAGATTGTGGGGAAGCTTGCGGATAAATCCAACAGTATCTGTAAGAAGGATCTGCTGTCCGTCGTCCAGTGTCAGCGCTCTTGTAGTCGGGTCCAGGGTTGCAAACAGCTTGTCCTCGGAAAGCACCCCAGCACCTGTAAGGGTATTTAAAAGGGTGGACTTTCCGGCGTTTGTGTAACCTACAATGGCTGCTGTTTTCATCTTGCCCCGGGTTCTTCCGGTGCGAAGAAGCTCCCTGTGCTTCTCTACCTGGGAAAGTTCTTCCTTCAAAGCAGTAATCCTTTTGCGGATCAGACGGCGGTCGCTTTCCAGCTTCTTCTCTCCGGGACCTCTGGTTCCAATTCCACCACCGAGCCTGGACAAAGAAGCGCCAAGACCAACCAGCCTGGAAGCACGGTAACGGAGCTGGGCAAGCTCTACCTGGATCTTACCTTCGCTTGTGGTGGCATGCTTGGCAAAAATATCAAGAATCAAAAGGGTTCTGTCCATGACCTTGCATTCCAGCTCATGCTCCAGATTGTTCATCTGTGCAGGGGAAAGCTCATCATCGCAGATGATTCCCGTTGCGTCTGTGGCAAGCATCAGAGCGCGTACCTCCTCGATCTTGCCTTTTCCAATATAGGTTCCGGGATGCACGGTCTCACGGTTCTGGATGATCTTGCCAACGGTCACTGCGCCAGCTGTATCTGCCAGTTCTTCCAGCTCATCCAGGGATTCCTTCACATTGTCGTTCTCATCCAGCTGAACGCCCACCAGAATCACCCGCTCCTGTATCTCTTCAATATATTCCATAAATCCTCCTTTCGGACTTTTGTTTTCTATAAGGTAATGTTGCCTGCAGGCAGCATCTCTGTTTATCTGCTTGAGTATAGCACAAAATCTTTATTTGCAAAAGGACCGATAATCCTGTGTGAATTACCGATCCTTTTTTATCGCAGTGCGGCGGCTTAAAACATATGAAAAACTCATTCCGTAATCTGCGCATTCTCTTCTGTGCTTATTCACCAGCTCCTGTCCTGGATTTCAGAAAGGCAAGCTCATGAGCCGCTTCCTCATCCTCCGGGTACATGCCTACATAAGACTGGGCTTTCTCCTGAGCAGTGGAAAAATCAAGCTTTTTCTCATAAACAACGATTTCATTAAACAGAAGGCTCTGCATTTCATCATCCGATGCAGCTGCAATACCGCTGTTAATGTTCTCAAGTGCAGAGTCGTAATTCCCTTCTGCTATATCGCATACAGCCAGGCCATTGTAACCGGAAGCTGCTGTTTTTGTGGAATTCTTCTCTGTATTGTCCTGCATCTTATTGATGTACTGCTGATACATGGCTCTTGCATTTACGTAATCCTGCTGCGCGCCGTAAACCATTCCAAGAAGGAGAACCGCCTCTGTGCTTCCCTTGCTGGATGCATTCGTCAGCTCTGTTTTGGCATTCCCGTAGTCCTCCATATAGTAATAGATCCTGCCGCGGTCACACATGTCATCTGTATCCTTGGCCTCTGAGGACAGGGCGGCTTCCAGATATCTGGTCCCGTCCGCTTCCATATCCTTTTCCAGATAGGTCTCATAAATCTGGATGGCGCGGTCATAGCTGGAATCCTCGCCATAGGCCTGCTCAAAATCAGAGGAAGCCTCATCATACCCATCCATGGCAAGCGCCACCTTGCCGCTCAGGAACCAGCAGTCTGCATCCATCTCATACTTCTGGGCCAGCGTCTGGCAGTCTGCCATAGCATCATCCAAAAGCCCTGCCTGCAGCCTTGCAGTAGCACGATACAGGTAAAGATCCTTCGCCATCGTTTTGCTGACCTTATCAGAACTAAGTGCACTGGTAAAAGCACTGATGGCGTCCTCGTAATTGCCAAGACGCATCTGGCAGATTCCAATTCCACGATAGGAAACGGCCAGACTGATCCCGTTATTTACAGACTGGGTAAATTCATCCAGGGCATACTCATAGCTTCCCTGCTCCAGATCCTTCACAGCTTCATTAAAAGTCTTCTGTTGTTCACTATCGCAGCCTGCCAGAAGGGTCATCCCCATGCAGGCTGCAAGCATCACTGCTGTTTTTCTGATTTTCATTCTCAACCAACGATCAGCCCTTCGGCTTCCATTACATCTACAACACTGTCTACATACTGATGGCAGAGTTCATCTGTCTCAGCCTCCACCATAACACGGATCAGCGGCTCTGTTCCGCTCTCACGAACCAGAATACGTCCGGAATCTCCAAGTGCTTTAGCAGCCGCTTCTACAGCCTCCACTACCTTCGGGTTCTCACGGGCAGTTTTCTTATCTGCTACACGCACATTGCGAAGTACCTGCGGATATACCTTCATCTCTTTTGCAAGGTCGCATAAGGTGGACTTCTTGTCTACGCATGCTTCCATTACCATCAGGGAAGTCAGGATACCGTCTCCGGTAGCTGCATAGCGGCTGAAAATAATATGTCCGGACTGCTCTCCGCCGATGCTGTAGTTGTTTGCAAGCATATTCTCGGCTACATACTTGTCACCTACTGCGGTCTGCTCGTAACGCATTCCCTCACGCTCCAGAGCCTTGTAAAGACCCATGTTGGACATAACAGTGGTAACGACTGTATTGCCGTTTAACTTGCCCTGCTCTTTTAAGTATTTGCCGCATACATACATGATCTTATCGCCGTCGATAATATTTCCGCGATGATCCACTGCGATACAGCGGTCAGCATCTCCATCATACGCAAATCCGATATCCAGTCCGTTATCGACTACATATTTCTGCAGAACCTCGATATGGGTGGAACCGCAGTTTGTGTTAATATTGGTTCCGTCCGGCTGGTTGTTGATCACATAGGTCTTCGCCTGAAGTGCCTCGAATACGCTCTTTGCAATGGCAGAAGAGCTTCCGTTTGCACAGTCAAGACCAACCTTTACGTTCTTGAAGTCACGGCTTGGAATGGAGATCAGGTATCCGATATAGCGGTTACGTCCGGAAGCAAAGTCGATGGTGCGTCCGATGTCTTCCTTGCGGGCAAGAGGAAGCTCCTCAATCTTGCCGTCAATATAAGCCTCGATACGCTCCTCAATCTCAGCCTCGATCTTCTGTCCGTTTCCGTTCAGAAGCTTGATTCCGTTATCATAGAATGGGTTATGGCTTGCGGAGATCATAATACCACAGTCAAAATCTTCTGTACGAACTGCAAAGGATACACTTGGTGTGGTGGTTACATGAAGAAGATAAACATCTGCACCGGAAGCGGTAAGACCTGCAACCAGAGCGTACTCAAACATGTAGCTGCTTCTTCTGGTATCCTTGCCGATTACGATCTTGGCCTTATGGTCACGTCCGTAATACCATCCTACATAACGTCCTACCTTGAAAGCATTGTCAACAGTCAGCTGAACATTTGCCTCTCCTCGAAATCCGTCTGTTCCAAAATATTTTCCCATAACTAATCATCCTCCTATGGCATTAATAAAGTCCGTTTGGATAAACTCCAGCTTCTGTAAGCTCTTTAAATGCCTTGATTACAACTTCTTTATCTTCCTGATATGTAACGCCGAACCAGGTGTCCTTTGTCTCAAGTACATCTACCTGTGCAGCGCCCTTCTGGATCAGCTCATCAATCATAACCGGAAGCAGATACTCTGCCTTGATATCTCCCGGCTTCACATTCTCAAGGAACTCTACGAATCCGTTATATAAAGTATCCATAAATGCCGGTGTCAGTCCCCACATATTCATGGAAACCAGCTCGTTCAGATCCAGCTTCTCTACTGGCTGTCCGTCCTCGCGGCTCTCAGCGCCGTCTGCAGTCTTAAAGATATTGTGAGTCTCTGTTACGCCTGTGAGCTTGCCGTCTGTAATATGGCAAAGACCTCTGGTAACGCTTCCATTGTCGCTCAGTGTATTGCCAAGGCGGAATCCAGCCATGCAGATATGAAGGATATCATCCTCTGGCTGATCTTGAACCAGATAATCATGAACCTTTACATAAGCTTCCTTGCCATAGTAATCGTCTGCATTGATAACTGCAAATGGCTCGGTCAGGAACTCTCTCGCACAGATGACTGCGTGTCCGGTTCCCCATGGTTTGGTTCTGTCTGCAGGCTTGGTGAAACCTTCCGGAAGCTTCTCCATCTCCTGATATGCATATGCTACTTCCGCGATCTTGGATACGCGGGCACCGATGGTGCTCTTAAATTCTTCCTCAAGATCCTTGCGGATGATAAATACGATTTTGTTAAATCCTGCTTCCAGTGCATCTCTGATGGAATAATCCATGATGATCTCACTGTTTGGTCCAACTGGTGCAAGCTGTTTAATTCCATTTCCAAAGCGGCTTCCAACTCCGGCAGCCATAATTACAAGGGCTGTTTTTTTC
Organism: Blautia segnis; assembly: GCF_014287535.1. Lineage (NCBI taxonomy): Bacteria > Bacillati > Bacillota > Clostridia > Lachnospirales > Lachnospiraceae > Blautia > Blautia segnis. The sequence goes on from NZ_JACOOT010000036.1 coordinate 52,412, forward strand.
ATAGGTGTACCCTCCCGTTTTAGTCCATGTTTTTTTATTTTAATATATGGTATCCGGAAACTTGTATTTACAAGGTTCCCGGTATACGCCTTTTACTGTTCCTGCAGATTGCTCAGCTTTGCAGCCTGGTCTGCTGCGATCAGACTGTCGATGATCTCATCCAGGTCACCGTTCAGAATATTATCCAGTCTGTGAAGGGTCAGCTTAATGCGGTGATCCGTCACACGTCCCTGCGGGAAATTGTAGGTTCTGATCTTCTCAGAACGGTCCCCTGTACCGATCTGGCTTCTTCTTGCCTCAGCCTCTGCATCGTGCTGCTTTGCAAGCTCCATCTCATACAGACGGGAACGAAGGACCTTCAGAGCCTTATCCTTATTTTTCAGCTGGGATTTCTCATCCTGACAGGAAATTACGATTCCGGTAGGAATATGGGTCAGTCGAACCGCAGAGTCTGTGGTGTTGACACACTGACCGCCGTTTCCGGATGCACGGAATACGTCAAACTTACAGTCATTCATATCCAGATGGAAATCAATTTCCTCTGCTTCCGGCATGATTGCAACTGTACAGGTGGAAGTATGGATTCTTCCGCCGGATTCTGTCTCCGGCACACGCTGTACACGGTGCACGCCGCTTTCGTATTTCAGTCTGGAATAAGCTCCGGCACCGTTGATCATAAAGGTAACTTCCTTAAATCCGCCGATTCCGTTCTCATTCAGACTCATCATTTCTGTTTTCCAGCGTCTGGATTCTGCGTATTTCACATACATTCTGTAAATCTCAGCCGCAAAAAGAGCAGCCTCATCTCCGCCTGCGCCTGCACGGATCTCCACGATAACGTTCTTGTTATCGTTAGGGTCCTTCGGCAGAAGCAGGATCTTCAGCTCATGCTCCAGCTCTTCCACACGCTTCTTGGCGTCTGAAAGCTCTTCCTTGAGCATCTCACGCATTTCCTCATCCTTCTCCTCTTCCAGCATGGAAAGACTGTCCTGAATGGTTTCTTTATTTTTCTTATATTCCTTATAGGTATCCACAATTGGCTGCAGGTCGCTCTGTTCTTTCATCAGCTTCTGGAAACGATCCGGGTTCGCTGTTACATCCGGCTCACCAAGCTCGTTCAGAACTTCCTCGAAACGTATGAGCAAATCATCCAACTTGTCAAACATGGTTTTCCTCCTGTTATTTCTTTCTTTTATCTATGGGGTTTCTGTCCGATCACTACCCGGTCCAGTCCTGCCAGATCCTGGATCACCTGCACCTGGCGAAAACCGGCTTTCTCAAGCAGCTTCGACACATCCTCCCCCTGGTCGTATCCGATTTCAAACAGCATCCAGCCATTTTCTTTCACATAGGCACTACCCTCCGATACGATCCTCCGGTAAAAATACAATCCATCCTCATGGCCGTCCAGCGCAATTCTGGGATCGTGTCCCTTCACTTCTTCCATAAGATCCTCGATCACTGCACTTCTGATATAAGGGGGATTCGAAATAAGAATATCATATACTGGCAGTGCTTTACCAGTAGTTTCTGCAAAAAAAGGTGATAAAAACAAGTCACTTTCCACAAATTCCGCCCGATCTGCCACATTCAGCCCTTTTGCGTTCTGTTTCGCCACCTTAAGGGCGAGAGGGGAAATGTCAGCGCCTGTTCCGGATGCCCCCTCTTTCATGGCAAGAAGACTTAATAAAATACAGCCTGATCCGGTGCACATGTCAAGGATCCGCGGTTTCTCCTGATTCTCCAGAATCTCCAGTGCTTTCTCCACCAGCGTCTCTGTGTCCTGTCTTGGAACCAGCACATTCTCATCCACATAAAATTCAAAGCCCATGAAATACGCCTGATGGGTGATGTGCTGCAAAGGAATGTGACCGGCTCTTAAGACGATCAGCTTTCTGTACTCTTCCGCCTTCTCTTCCTCTACCGCTTTCTTCGGGTCAGCAAAATAAAGAGCGCGGCTTACGCCTGTCACATACTCCAAAAGAAGCCAAGCGTCTAACCTGGCTTCCTGGATTTTCTTTTCTTCCAGAACTTTCGTTCCTTCTTTTAATAATGCTTCCAGGGATGTCATTTGGCAGCACCTGCTTCAGATGCATGCTCCTGACTCTCCCCTTCTGGATTCTCATTCTCATATGGAATGTCCAGACCAAATTCTTCTTTTAAGTATGCTCTCCAGTCAAACACGGCTTCTACTGCCTTGATGGCAACCTCTGCCATATCAGCTGTAGGCTCCTTGGTGGTAAATTTCTGCATTGCCATTCCCGGCTTGCTCATCATAAGGGCAAACTTGCTGTCCGTTCTTCCAGCCCACTGGATGATCTCAAAGGAGATTCCAGATACGATGGGCACCATGAGCAGACGTCCGAAAAGGCGCAGCCAGTAGGATGGCACCAGCACGAAGATAAAGTGCAGGAAAATACTTACCAGCATAACCAGGAAAAGGAAGCTGGTACCGCAGCGTCTGTGAAATCTGGAGCTCTCCAGCACATTCTCTACGGTAAGGGGCTTGCCGTTCTCCACGCAGTTGATGCATTTGTGCTCTGCGCCGTGATACATGAAGGTTCTCTGAATATCCTTCATTCTGGAGATCAGAAGCATGTATCCCATAAACAGTGCCAGCTTCACAAAAGCTTCTACAATGGTAACGATAACTTCAGATGCCCCAACCTTGCGGCAAAGGCTTGCCAGCACATAGGGAAGCAGCATAAATGCCGCAATGGAAATGACAATGGAAATGGCAACGGTCACATACAGCAGTGCCTTGAATGCCTTGTCCTCTTTTTTCTTCTTGGCTTCTAATTCTTCAGCGGAGAGGGAGGCATTTTTCTTAGCTTCCTCCTCGTCTTCCTCATCTCCTGCGATCTCTGCGGAGTACATCAGGCACTTGGTACCTGTTACCAGGGAATCCACAAAGCTTACCATTCCGCGGATAATGGGCTTTCTCCAGATCTTGGCCTTGCCGAAAATACATTTGTAGTCTTCTACTTTCAGCTCAATTTCATTGTCAGGACGGCGGACTGCAATGGAGTACTTGTCCTTATGACGCATCATAATTCCTTCCATAACAGCCTGTCCACCGATATTTGATGGTTTCATTTTATCCTCCTGTAAATCGGACATGTCGCCTGCCGACGACATCACCATAATGAAAGTATGTTTGAAAAATGCTTTCTGCAAGATGTGCGTCACAATTTGTGGGAGATTTTGTCCGGATGAGGGCGCCGTAGCGGGCTACGGCAACTGAATTCGGGCAAAATATACCGCAAAGTGGGGCGTGCAGATTGCGGGAATGATTTTTCAAACACGCTCTAGCCCATCCGATATCCAAGAATTCACTCATGCGAAGCATGGCTCATTCTTGGCTGCCGTCTGGGACTTTCATAGTAAATCGGCAGTAACAAAGAAAGGTTGAGATTTCCCAACCTCAACCTTCTCATTCAGTAATATTCAAATTATTTATTCAGGCCGTATTTCTCATTGAACTTATTGATACGTCCGCGAGCCTGAGTAGCTTTCTGCTGTCCTGTATAGAACGGATGACATTTGGAGCAGATTTCTACGTGGATGTCCTGCTTGGTAGAACCTGTTACAAAAGTATTACCGCAGTTGCAGGTTACAGTTGCCTGATAGTAATTCGGATGGATTCCTTCTCTCATGATTTTCACCTCTCTATATTTATTCTATTTTATTTGCGTTGAATCTGACGAATTCACACTTTACACAGCCTACTGATTATAGCATGCTGTTATGAGAAATGCAAGTTATTTATAAAAATTTCTGTTTTTTTACAGTTTGCACAAATTCTGCGTTGTTTCGAGTACGGGCAAACATGTTCAGGATCTGTTCTACCGCATCCTCAGACTTCATTCCGTTGAGGGCTTTTCGCATAATGTACACAGCTTCCTGCTCATCTTTGCTCAGAAGAAGGTCCTCACGTCTGGTTCCGGATTTCTGGATGTCGATTGCCGGGAATACACGCTTTTCCTGAAGCTTGCGGTCAAGAACAAGCTCCATATTGCCGGTTCCCTTGAATTCCTCGTAGATCACATCATCCATCTTGCTTCCGGTGTCAACCAGTGCAGTAGCAAGAATGGTAAGGCTTCCTCCCTCACGCATGTTGCGGGCTGCACCGAAGAAACGCTTCGGCATATGAAGTGCTCCCGGGTCAAGACCTCCGGAAAGAGTTCTTCCGCTTGGAGGAACGACCAGGTTATAGGCTCTTGCCAGTCTGGTGATGGAATCCAGAAGGATCACAACATCCTGCTTATGTTCTACAAGGCGGCGTGCACGCTCCACAACCATCTCAGATACACGCTTATGATGCTCCGGAAGCTCATCAAATGTAGAATAAATAACCTCTACATTCGGTCCCTGTATTGCTTCCTTGATATCAGTAACCTCCTCCGGACGCTCGTCAATGAGAAGAATGATCAGATGCATGTCCTTGTTATTCTTCAAAATGGACTTGGCAATGTCTTTGAGAAGGGTGGTCTTACCTGCCTTAGGCGGGGAAACGATCATGCCTCGCTGTCCCTTTCCGATAGGACTGATCAGATCTACAATACGCATGGCTGTGGTTCCGCCAGGACGTTCCATGATCAGACGCTCATCCGGGAAAATGGGGGTCATGTTCTCGAAATTGTATCTCTTCTGACCTTCGCTTGGATGGAAACCATTGATGGATGTCACATACAAAAGGGCACTGAATTTCTCACCCTGGGTCTTGATCCTGATATTTCCCTGGATAATATCTCCGGTCTTCAGATTAAATCTCCGGATCTGGGACGGGGAAACATAAATGTCATTCTCACCTGGAAGATAGTTCTCGCTTCTGATGAAGCCGAAGCCATCCGGCATAACTTCCAGAATACCGTTGGCACGCTCACCGCTGTCCAGCTGGACGGTCTCTGCAGGAACGTGATAAGTATTGCTTACATGCTCAGCATGTCCTTCGGCATTCTCGCGAATCTGCTCTGGTTCCTCACTTTTGGTCTCTGCAGGAGGAACAACTTCTACAGGGCGAATGACCGGCTCCTGCCTTGCAGGGCTGTCCTGTCTGGCGTTGCTGTAGCCATTCTGACGTCCTGTATTCTCACCTCTTGCTGCATAGCTGCCGCGAAATTCCGGATTTCTTCTTACAATGGTCCGGGTTCTTGCGGGCTCTTCCTTTTTCACAGGGGCTGCTTCCGGCTCTCTTCTTACAGGTGTACCTGCAGGAGCGTCCTGTACCATATCGGAAGCTTCTTTTTTCACCTCTTCCGGTTTCGCTGCTTCTTTCTCAGCAGCTTCTTTTTTGTCTTCTTCCAGCATACGCTCAATTAATTCAGGCTTTCTCATAGTAGAAATGCCCTTCAGTCCTCTGGCTTTCGCAAGCGCTTTCAGCTCCACCAGGGGTAACGATTCGTATTTTTCTCTCATCAACCATCTACCTCTTCGACTCATTATCATTCTAAATTACATTTCATTTTCTACGGGATACAAATGTCTGATAGGACAGAAATTTTATGTTGAACAAAAAAATGAATATTTAATCTAATATTGCTTATCATAGCACATTATCGGCACTCTGTCCATATCAATTGCAAATGAATGCCTTTGCCCTATATTATACACACCAGAACTTTTTGATTGCAAGACTTATTTGTCGACACATATCTGACGTCATCGACACCGGCATCCGAAAAGTCGCCCCCACCCGTGAAACGGGTGGCTCGTAGGACGGCTATAAGCCTTTAATGCTAGGCCAGCGTCTCAAGGCGCTGGATTTCGCTTTGCTCCAGCCACATTGCTCTTGACTCGTCGCCGCCCTTAAAAGGGCATTTGTACTACTTCGCCTTAACCCTTAAAAGGGTCCTAATATTCTTTTACGCTAAGTTTATCCTGCATAATACACGATGCGTAGACATTTTGAACAGGCTAAAGCCGTATGTTAAAAAGGAAGCTCCTGTAAGGAGCTTCCTTCTACCTCGTTCTGCGAACCTGGAAAGAAACTTTGTATTTGCTCTTCACCACGCCTTTTGGTTCTTTCACATAGGCGCATATATAATATTGGTATTTCCTGCCTTTTGTCACCTTGGTATCCGTCCAGGATGCAGTTCTTCCTTTTTTGATGGTTGCTGCCAGCTTATAGCTGCCGTTTCCCACTTTTCGATAAATATAATACCCATCACATTTTTTCTGTGCTTTCCATTTCAGAAGCAAACCTTTCTTTGCATTGGAAATGGAAGTGATGGTTTGTCTGGCCGGTGCGGATTTGTATTTTCCGCTGGACCTGTAACTGCTTGTCACCCTTTTGCCATTCACATTCCGATAGGCTCGCACCGTGTATTCATACACTGTATTGGCACTGATCTTTTTATCCTGATATGTGATTGTGGAGGACTTCGTAATAGTGGCAATTCTCGTCCATTTTCCAGAAGCTGTTTTCCGGTAAACCAGGTAGCCGGAAGCTCCTGCAATCTTCTTCCAGCTTACCGTGTTGGAAAGATCAGAAGAAACCTTCACGGAAACAGAGGGTCTGGATAACGCTGTTTTCACAGATACAGCAGAACTGTAGGCAGAATATTTAGCAGTCCCAGACACCACGCTGTAAGCCCGGATCCGATAGGTACAGGTAATTCCCGGATTCACCTTTGTATCCGTCCAAGAACTTTCCTTCCAGGATACAGTCTTCACTCTCCTGTAGCTTCCGTCCTCTTCCTTTCGGTATACCTGATAGCCGGAAACACCGGAAACCTTTTCCCAGGTCAGGGCAATTTGATTATATGCCTTTGCTTTCGCCGCAAACGAAGCAGGCTTTCCTACTGCGACAGCACTGTCCAGCGTTCTGGTATGAGCCTTGATTCTTGCGCAGGCACTGGGACTGGTCTTGGAAAAATCACTCCAGCCATTGTCTTCATGATAACAGAAGCTCTGATTTGCTTTCAGGTCTGCAGCAAATTCCACCCAGCTATAGGAATTGTTGGTTTCGCACAGGTATTCCACAGCACCGGAACCAATGTTGGTAACCACTACGGAATACAAAGTTCCGCTGATCAGATTCACTTCCGGAACCTGCACCGTCGAAATCCCCGCATGCTCCTGATAAAAAGTCACTGGCGTACTGTACGCAGGCGTTCCGCTTACCGGGTTGCTCTGATCCTTCAGATTGGTGTAGATCTGAATGCTGTAGGAGCCGCCATCTGTATAAGTAGACAGAACCACTTCTCCCAGAGCTTCCCCTTTGCCTTTTCCTGCCTTTGCCTGAAAAACATTGGAAACAGAGGAAATGCCGCCACTTCCTGACGGGTAAAGCTTCAGTTTGCTCAAAGCGCAGGAACCGTCATAAAAATAATTGTTTCTGTATTTTGGATTTATGACTGCTTCTGCTGCTACGATATTATAATTGCATTTATTTTCGTAAGAAATATAGAAATATCCCTTATCGCCCCATTGCTCTCCCCAACTGTTCCGCACAATCCAGGCTCCGTCTGAAGTCACATTGCAGCTGGAATTAAAATTCTCCTTTGCAAAGTTATCATCCCAGCCCACCAGGGTTACCGCATGGTTCACGCCTGCATTTCCAGAATAGCTGTACGCATACGTCTTCGGGTTGTAGCAGCTGTCATACATGCCAATGGACATGGAAACAGATCCGTATTCCGAAATCAGGTTTTTGATCTTTGCCACAGAGTAGGAGGAAAATGCGGCATTTTCCAGGTATGCAGTGGTTTTGTATGCCATACCGGAAGATGGAACCGCATCGGAATCCAGGGTGTGGTCCGCATTTGTCTCATAAGGCACCTGGGATTCCAGTGCCATACCGCTCCAGGAGCTAAGGAAAATTGCTGCTAACGTCTGGTTGCCGCCATCCCGGTAGGAATGCAGAACTTTGTTCCTGTCATTCGGGGTATTTCCAAGAGGATCGTTCTGTCTGTTGGCAAAGAAATAGGCAAGATGCTCCTCGGAAAGATCAAACAATCCTGCTCCAGCCCGCAGGAAAGAGATTTCCAGGTTGGCTGCCAGAGTGTATGACCAGCACATGTTGGATGGCTTCTGGTTACGGACAGGAAGGGCCAGGCTTCCTCTCGGGTCATATTTCGCCGGATAGGAAGTGGCTCTTGCTCCGCCTACGCTGGCAGTGTCACTGTCATCCCCTTCCGGTGGATCTACATAGCTGATGGGCGCAAGCTCCCGGATAGGCGCAAGCTGGGCTTCGATTTCTTCTGCCGTAAGCGTCCCCTCTTCTTCCCCATCTGTCCCGGTTTCTTCCTCTGCAGTCTCACTGTCTAAAAAGCCGGTGTCTGTATCCAGGCTTCCAAAGCCGTCCAGTACCTCCGTTTTTCCATCAGAAAATGCTGCCTGATCGGAAGACTGCTGTGCTGCATCACTTTCAGGTTTCTCATCTGCTTCATTTCCCAAATCCTCGGCGGATGAAGAACTATCTTCACCTGTTTCGGTTGTTTCAACAGAGGAATTCGTTATCTCATTTTCTTCCCAGGAGTTCCCTTCCTGTGCGTTCTCACTTGCCCATGCTGCCTCTCCATCTGAGAACCCTTCCGCTGCAACGGGAATTCCCGACATTGCCATGGACGCCGTCAGGATCAGACATAATACACTTTTTTTCATTCCATTTTTCTTTCTCATTTTTTCAGGTATTTTTTCAAAAATTCAATCAGCTTCTCCATCTCTTCCTGTGTTCCCACAGTAATTCTTAAGTGATTGTCAATTCTTGGCTTCGGGAAATATCTTACATAAATGTGCTCCTGGCGAAGAGCCCCGAACAGTTCACTTGCCGGGCAGCTTTCGTGGGAAGCGAAAATAAAGTTCGTTTTGGAATCCGGGAAGGAAAATCCCAGCGCTGCCAGTTCTTTCTTTGTCCACTCTCTGGTGGCAATGATCTTAGCGCAAGTCTCCTGGAAATATGCCTGATCTTCAATGGCAGCCACGCCTGTGGCTAAAGTGGTGCGATCCATGGTGTAAGAGTTAAAGGAATATTTCACATCATTGAGATATTTGATCAGCTGCGCATTTCCGCACGCGAAACCGATTCGCATTCCAGCCATGGAGCGGGACTTGGAGAAGGTCTGTACTACCAGCAGATTCTCATATTTGTCGATGAGCTCCAGCGCTGATCTGGCGCCGAAGTCTACATATGCCTCATCCACGATCACGATCACATCCTGGTTGTGCTGCAGGATTTCTTCTATATCAGAGAGGGGAAGCTCCACCCCTGTAGGCGCATTTGGATTTGGGAAAATAATTCCGCCGTTTTCCCCGAAATAATCCTCTTTGCGGATGCAAAAATTCTCATCCAGAGCCTTGCACTCATACGGAATGCGAAACAGGTCTGCCCACACATCATAGAAGGAATAAGTGATATCCGGGAAAAGAACAGGCTTCTCTGAATTGAAAAAGGTAAGAAAGCTCATGGCCAGCACATCATCTGAGCCAACGCCTACAAATACCTGCTCATCCTTCAGTCCGTAATTCTGTGCAATTGCATGTACCAGATCACCTGCTGTCGGATCCGGGTAAAGACGGAGAGTGTCTGTGTGAATCTCCTTAAGGGCCTTTGTTACCCCCGGAGCTGGTGGATATGGATTCTCGTTGGTGTTCAGCTTGATCATATCCGGTTCATTTGGCTGCTCTCCCGGGGTGTACGGTACTACTTTGCGAATATTTGCTTCCCATGTATTCATTTCAATCCAACCTCGCTTTTTCTATTAATGATGTCAGATGCAAAAGATTTTCTGCCTCCAACCATATACCAGAAATTACCCGCCAGCCCACTGCCGCCTGGATTCTGGAAGTTACATCCATTTTACTAACTTCCTTGTATTTTGTCAAATTAACGTATTGAATTCTGTTGATAAATTTTGCAAAACATTTCTTCTATAAGAAACTCCTCCTTAATCCTATTTTCCAAAACCAAAAGCCCTTCGTGAAAAGAAACAATTCCATTTTCGTTTCTTTTCACGAAGGGCTTTCCTGCCTGCTCCTCTTTTATTATTTTCTCTTAGCCTGCCAAATGCAGCACTCCGATCAGGAACACCCAGCCAAGTCCGTAATATGTCACAACAGCCACAAGGTCGTTGACAGTGGTAATCAATGGACCAGAAGCAACTGCAGGGTCCACGCCCACTTTCTTGAAGAACAGCGGAATACAGGTTCCCACTGCACTTGAGATCAGCATAGCCAGAAGAAGGGCTACTCCGATGCAGCCGGATACTGCATATGCAAATACCAATGTTTTTCCCTTGAAGAAGTAAATATAAAGTCCGATCAACGCAAAGGACAAAATACCAAGAAGTGCACCATTGCAAAGACCGATTCGCATTTCTTTAAATACAAGCTCCAGCTTCTGTTTTCCGGTAAGAGACTCATCCATCAGTACACGAATGGTAACCGCCAGAGACTGGGTACCTACATTACCTGCCATATCAAGAATCAGTGACTGGAATGCCATAATGATCGGAAGCTGTGTTACTACACTTTCAAACACACCAACCACAGAGGATACTACCATTCCAAGACCAAGAAGAACGATCAGCCATGGCATACGCTTCTTCATACTCTCTTTCAGCGGCTCCTTTAAATCCTCCTCTGCAGTAAGACCTGCCAGCATGGCGTAATCTTCTCCCATCTCATCATCAACCAGGTCAATGATATTAGATGAAGTGATAACACCAAGAAGGCGATTGTCATTATCCAGGACAGGAATGGAGTCTTCGGAATACGCCTTCAGCTCTTCAATACAGTCATCAATATCTTCTTCTGCATATACGTACGGATAAGAAGTAGCTACCAAATCTTCCAGTGACTTATCCTGACGGGCAATGATCAGGTCCTTCAGGTCAATGGCTCCATAAAACTTCTGAGACTCTGTCACCACAAAAATAGTGGAAATATTATCATTTTTGGCAGCCTGCTCTACCAGACTGTTCATAGCCTGTTTTACAGTCAGGTTCTCACGGATAATGATACAATTGGTAGTCATGCGGCTTCCGATTTCATCCTCATCAAAGGATGCGATCATCTCAATGTCATGACGGACATCGTCATCCATCAGCTCCACCAGGATTTTTTTCTTCGCTTTGTCAATTTTCTGGAGAACCTCCACAAGGGCATCGGTCTCCATCCGTGAAAGAATGGCTGCTCCTTTTTTCACATCCATCTCTTTCACATATTCTGCAGCATTATCCGAATCTGTATATTCAAAAATATCGGACAACATATTAATATCCAGGATACGATATAATTTGTAACGCTCCTGTACAGTCAGCCTTGGCATTGCATCTGCAAGGTCATTGGCATGAAAGTCCTCCAGCTTGCTGCTCATGGCAGCCGGAGAGGTATTACTTCTGATTACAGCCAGAATGTCCTGGGTGTAATCCTGCACTCTTTTTTCCATCCTTCTTTCTCCAATCTCTCATAAATCAGATTCTCAATATTATGGATCTGTCTTATGTTTTTTATACGGATATAAAAAATCCGCGGGAGAGCATTATTACAGTATAAACAGCTTACACTGCCTGCTCATTAAGGGAATATTGGATCCCTCACAGGGCATATGAAGTCATCCAGGCAAAATATTTTTTCGCCCGGAAAGCACACAAATACACGCACGAAAAAAGAGCAGACTAATTCATGTCACCAAAGAATGACACTGTACTGCCTTCAACATGCCGCAATTACGCTTGGAATTCATAGGATCAAAAAAAGAAATGGAATTCGATAATTTATAGAAATTAAAGAAGAACAGAATGTGCGCGGTGCTCATCTGCCATTTCGTTTTTCCATCCTATGCAACTACTTCGCCCATGAGAATCGCAACTATCCATTCTGTTCACCTGCCTTTGTTTTCATATTTTTTATGAAAGAAATTTATTTTCTTTCCAAAAGCCATTCTAACTGCTTTTGGACAAAAAATCAATTCCTAATTTGCTATTTATTTAAATTTTCACCTTCTTTCTTTGCGAAAGTTTTTGCCCGGACAAGGGTGCTACAGCAACTGACGAAGCGGACGAATAATAATCCTCAGCGCTCCATAGAATAATTTCTTCTGCCAGGTCAGTATCTTTTTCTCATACTTTGTCCCTTCTGTTTCCTGTCCATTTTCCAGGATTTCTTTGCTCTTTTCCATATAAACATTTTCAGTTGTGCGAATCTGCTGATTCAGTTTCTCGCTGTCAATTACCAGCATCAGCTCCGTGTCCAGATAAGTGCTTCGCATATCCAGATTGTATGACCCTACCACAGACAGACGATCATCAATCAGCACTGTCTTTGTATGCACCGGATAATCGTTCATCAGCTCATAAACATCAGCTCCGGTTTTCAGTATTTTTTTCTTTTGATTGAGATAATCTGTACAGCCCCATGGATTTGAACCTTTTTCCACTGCATTAAGTATGATCTGCAGCTTGGCATGATCTGCTATCTTATGCAAAACAGTATACATATAGCCGTTACAGATTACATATGGGGTTTGTACAATCACATGGTCTGCATTTTCAGACAGATACTGAATTGCCTGAAGAACCTGAGGAGTTTTTCGCCCCGCCTGGGTTCCGTTATGAATCAGGGTGATTTTATTGGCTTTTTCCGTATCCTTTTCCCATGTGCTATAGGTTTCTATATCATTATATTTTTCCAGTAAAGAAGTATACAATTCTTCCATATGCTGGTATTGATCTGTATATTTCGAGGACTGTTTTCTTGTTCTTATGCTTACACAGCCTTCATTCCAGATTTTGTGAAAATAATCCTCAAGCTGCAACAGGGACTCGCCCTTCCCTTCAGAAGTATCATACACCAGAATATCCCGGTCCACATTAATGTCCTCAGTATGATCTCCCAGGAAAATATCGTTGCTGTTGCGTCCGCCAAGCAGATATATTTTCTCATCAATGATCAGATATTTGTCATGCATGCGATAATTCAGCTTAAACAGATTTAGTGGAGTCACCGGATTATAAACACCCACTTCCACATTCTCATGCGCTGCCAGTGCCTGGAAATCACTGCTTCCGGACAGGAATAGCTGCTGATAAATTCCATCGATCAAAAGCTGAATCTTTACTCCTTTTGCCGCAGCATGATTCAGCGCAGCCAGAAGCTTAGTGCCGTTTTCGTCTGCGCGCAGATCAAAGGTGGACAGAACAATGCTTTCTTTCGCTGTACCAATCATTCGAAGCCGCCACAAAAGTGCTTCTTCGTTATCATCAATACAGTGGATTCTTTCTGTCCCTGCTGTCTCAGAAGTGAATTCTGTCTGCCGTAGATTTTCTGCATATTTTTCATCTGGTTTTCTGCAAAAAAGAGGTGCAAGTATATTCACCAGCGCAACTACCAGCAAAAAACAGAGAAAAATCTTGCCTATTTTTTTCATTGTTTTCTTTAATTTCACCATACTCTCCTACTTTCTATTACGGTTATGCAAAATTGGGGGAAAGGAACCTTTTTGTCTATGTTCAGCCCTTTTTTAATTTTTATCATAGCATGAATTTATTTTCAGAACAAGAAAGAGGAAAGGTTTTGCGCTATTTACGCAAAAAAAGCCGCCAGCTTCTAAAGCCGACGACTTTTTCTGTGAATAATATTGAAAAAACCATGGTAGGGTAGGAAAATGCACTGCATTCTCCAGGAGGTTAAAAGTGTATCTCTTACTCTGCTACAGGAAAATTGAAACAGTTGACAGTATAATCCATCATCAGTTTTTCCAGATCTGTCATTTCCTCATCATGTGTGCTGATTCCGGCTCCCAGGTCTATATAGCCCATATTTTCATCTGCTTCCGGCCAGAATGCAAGTCCGTCTCCATTTGGATCTCCGGTTTTGATAAAGTTTGACCAATACTGATTCATTTTTTCTGCTAACTCATAGTCCCAATCTCTCCACTGTCTTACCTCCGGAACACCCTCACGCAGAGAATTAAATGCATACCACATTTCACTTGTATGCCATGCCCACTGGCTTGCCCAGCCTCTGTCTGTTCCTAAATCTGACATGCTCTCAGGTGTACACTGGCTGAATAAGTATGTGTAGTTTACTGCTTTTCCATCCGTTCTTTCTGACATCATCTTTCCGTATACTCGATTAGCCATAAGATTTCTGCTAACGTATGAACCAAGACCATAGGTTCCTAACTGACGGCTGACCATAGCTGCTGTATTATCATCTACTTTTACCAGATTTTCAAAATCGTATTCATCATACAAGTCACCAAGAAGTTCTTTGTATTGTGCATAGAAATCATCTGCTGTGGATACCTTCGGATAGCTTCCCTCTCCCATATTTGTTCCGGACATAACAGAAATATCATCAAATACTCCATCATTAATGGCATCCTTAGTGCTTTCATAGGTGACATACAAACCATCCAGATTCATGCCTCCCGGATAATTGGAACTGGTATTGTCAATCAGCTTTTCAGCATCTATATTTCTCAGATCCTCAAGTGTCGCGTTCTCATCGAGTCCCAAATCTCCCAGATATGAAGTTCCTCTTTCTTCGGCGCTTTCCTGAGTCTGGAATGGCCAATCGTAATTTAAACCACTCTGCAGGATCAATCTATCTACTTCTACATCCATTTTAGGAGAAGCAACCATAGCCACTGCTTTTGAAGTACCTCCGGACTGTCCGCCAACCGTGATATTCTCAGGGTCTCCGCCAAAATTCGCAATATTCTCTTTGATCCATTCCAATGCTTTAATCTGATCCATCAGACCATAGTTTCCGCTCTGCCCCTGCTCCTCGCTAAGCTGCGGCAATGACAGATAACCAAAGACGCCAAGACGCTGTTCCACTGTTACCACAACGATTCCGTTCTTTGCAAAAGCTTCTCCGTTTCCTTCCGGCTCAAAGGTATAGCAGCTATTCAGTCCACCTCCATGGAACCACACATATACCGGTTTCTTTTCTGTAGAGGAAAGTGAATCTTCTGTTGTCATTACATTCAGATACAGACAGTCTTCACTCATTTTAGGAACTCCATCGTAATAAATATCCGTTTTATATGGTTCCACCTCTGCTCCGCCCAATACCTGCATCGGGATATCTTTGTAAGTGTCGCACACAAGAACATCATCCCATTTTTCCGGATCTACAGGTGGTTTCCAGCGCAAATCATCAACCGGTGGTGCTGCATAGGGGATTCCACGAAACTCCACAACTTCCTGATAATTTTCATCCGTACTATTGATTCCCTGCACTTTTCCGTACGCTGTTTCAACAACGTTCTTTTCATTTTCTTCTGCATATACATGAACACTTCCCAAAAGTGTGGAGCAGGTAAGTAATGCAGCTAATACGATCATCCTTTTCTTCATTTAAACAGAGCCTCCTTTTTTAATAAATTCATTTTTTGATATCTTCATTTTAAGGCTCCCGGAAGATAAAAACTATAAATTATTTTCTTTTTCACTATCACTTTTTTGATTTTTCTTTTTTCTTTCCAGCGAACGATATTCTGAAGGCGTCATGCCGCAGGATTTCCGAAAAATCTGAGTAAAATAGGAAGCATCATTATATCCTGTAAATGCTGCTATATCTGTAATGTCAAAATCTGTATTTCCCAGAAATTCTTTTGCCTTTTTCAGCCGCACCTCTGTGAGATATTTGGAAAATGTTAATCCGGTTTTATTTTTAAAGGTTCTGCTGAGGTGTCCCACGCTTACAAAGTATTTATGCTCTGCCAGCTCGTTTAATGTAATATCATCTGCATAATGATTTTCGAGATACACTAAAATATTTTCTATCAGAAGTTCATTTTCATTTTCCTCGTTTTTTTCACAGACTTCTTTCAAAATCATAAGCAAATATTTTTTCAACTCATCTGCTGTATGAAATTGGTACAGGTCAATCTTAAAATCAAACAGGAAATATCCCCCTTCTCCCTTGGGTATCTGACATCCATTATAATACTTTTTCCTGAGAACGGAAAAAAGCTGTATGATTGCATTATAAAGACTGTAAATGTTTGCACGCTCGCTTATGCATCTGGCAAATAAGTTATCTATGATTTTTTCTGCCTCATAAATACGGCCAAATTCTACGACTCTGCTGAATATTTCCAGGGTTTCTTTTTCCAACAGATTTTTAATTTCCAGTTCTTCTTTCCAGAAAAACAGATTTTCATTTATTAAAATACGGTTATTGATTGCGTAAATACACTCTCTGTACGCCCTTTCGATTTCCCTTCTTTCTTTGTGGATGCCACTGATCCCAAACCACGAATTATGATCCATACTGTTTTTCAGCTGCAAAAGATCAGCCTCTCCAATGCATGCTTTGAAATCCATTTTCTGTTTGCAAAAAAAGAGTAATATACATTCACCTTTATTTTTAAAGTACCAGCTTCCTACATCGGCAGTAGTTCTTTTCTTTTGCAAATATTTTTCTATTTGTTGATATCCCGAATGCGAAACTTCTCCCTTCGCCATAAAAAACCAGGAGTGATCCTTCCAAAGCTCCGCCGGAATCAACTCATCAAGCAGCTTTTTATTTTGTATCAATTGTGCAAAATCCAGATTCTCAACAATTCCTTTTAGTTTATTGATATTTTCCAGATTATCTGACTTTGCTTTTTCAACAAGAATATCCTTTATAGACTTAAGCAATTCTGATTCGTTGATTGGTTTTGTCAGATAGTCCTTTACCTGATAGCGCAGCGCATTTCTTGCGTACTGAAAATCTTCATATCCGGTTTCTATCACTACTGAGCATTTCGGCACATGCTCCTGCACATATTTTGCCAGCTCCAGGCCATCTACATTGGGCATCCGGATGTCCGTAATGATAATATCCGCTTCGTTTTCCTGAAGATATTCTATTACTTCTTCCCCATCTTCAAAATCTCCATTCACCGAAATCGGCAATCCGGATTTTTCAAGCATCATGACGAGTGCTTTTCTCGCATAATATTCGTCATCTGCAACTAAAATTTTAAAATTCATCTTTATACCTCTTTTTCCAATACCGGAAAACGAACCGTTACACAAGTGTATTCTCCCTGATTACTTTCTACTAAGATTCCAAATTCTTCTCCATAATAGTTTTTAATCCTCTGGTGTACATTTATCAGGCCGATTCCGGATGAACTATGATTCACGCCCTGCTGCAGGTCTTTTTCTAATTCCTGGTGTAACATCTGCAGTGTTTCATCGCTCATTCCATTTCCGTTGTCACAAATACTGATTTCTGCTATATTGGCCGAAGTGATTTTTCCGGTCACTTCTATCCGACCTCTTCGTTTGCAGGGAATGACACCATGTTCCATTGCGTTTTCCATTAATGGCTGTAATATAAACTTTAGCATTTCACAGGTCAGCATTTCCTCTTCTACATTATAAATCACGTCAAATTTTCCCGGAAAACGCATGGACTGTATTTTTACATAGCACTGAAGATTCTCAAGCTCCTTTTTCAGCTGTACAATATTTCCCCCTTTTACGTTATAATGAAAAATATGGGACAGGCATTCTGAAATTTCCGATATTTCATCAACTCCATTTAGTTTTGCCAACGCACTGACAATATTTAATGTATTATATAAAAAATGGGGATTGATTTGATATTGTAGCATTTGCAGTTCTGTTTTTTTCTGGCTTATTTCGTTTTTGTATGCCAGAATAATATTCTCTTCAATACGTGATACAAGATCATTATAGCCACTTACCATTGTGGAAATTTCTTGTGGAACATCCTCTTTTAATTGGATATGCCGTGGTTTTTGTTTTTTATGTAAGGTTACCTGATTTAACGCATTAGAAAATTCAGTAATCGGCTTGGTAATGCGATTGATCAGCTGCATTCCTCCAAACAGTAAAAAAACAAAAACCATCAAAATCCAAAAACAAAAAAGCAAAATATTCTTTATACTATTGAAAAGAAAGCTTTTTCGCTGCATGCATTGAACCAGATACCAGTCCAAATCATCGATTTTAACAACATGTGCATTCCAGACAGAGCCATCCGCTTCCAATGTTCCCTGATGGTTTGGATTTTCATAAATTTTCTTTACATCCTCAAGAAGAAAATTGTTCTTTTTTTCAGAAGTATAAACGATCCCGTTTCTGTTAAAAAGACAGCATTCAATTTCATCATTTGAAAACACGGAAAAGCTCTTTTCTATTTCTTCAAAATCCAAATCGATATAAATTGTAGCAAGCTTCTGATCCGATTCCACAGGATACATAGCGTATACGATTGTCAGCAATTTATAAGGAAGCATATTTATTTCGCCTTCATATACATCTGTAACGTATTCCTCATTTTTATAGCCAACCCTTGAATAGGCAATATGCTTTTTTACCTGCTTAATCTGTGTCAACGAGTCTTCCACAAAGTTACTATAAACATTTCCATTTTCAGTTAAAATGGTAGTTCGCAAAATAAATGGGTTAATTCCACAGATATCTTCCAGCGTACTATTTACATATTCCTTATAGGAAAGCTGCTTTTTTAAGGATTGTTTTTCATAATCATTTCGAAGATCTGACATAATTGTTTTATCTATTAAGGGTAGATATTTCAAATAATCCAGATTCTTTATTATGGTCTCGATTTCCGTTTCACATTGACTGTTCATCTTGTGCAAATAAAACCAATTATTTTTTTCAGCCTCCTTCACATCAATGAAAAAGGAGGCACAAATTACTATCAGGGAAAACAGAAAACAGCATGCTAATCCAATAAAAAGCTGCCACCATACAGGTAATCTTGAAATTCGCTTCACACCCAGGCTCCTTTCTGCAGAATTAAAAGATCATTCCATTCTTTCAAGAATGTTCTTTCTGTATATGTTTGAGGGGAACTGGTCAAATTCTGAAACAAAGCATCCCTGGCATTAGATTTTTCGCTCTCATAAGCAAATTCTTCCAGGAAAAACTCACCGCTTCTGATACTATCCGTAAATACCTTCGCATAATTGTCTGCTACATCTACAGATTTTATACAGGAATAGGCTCCGGCCTGATCTGCATAATATTCACTGACATTTTTTGAAAATAAATAATCCAGAAATTTTTCAGCCGCTTCCGGATGCTTGCAGGAAGCAGAAACCCCCAATGTCGCATCTATTTTTACTACAACCCTTGCCTGATTTTCATTGTATGTAGGAAACGGCATAAATAACAAATCCATATACGGATTTATTTTTTTTATTATAGGATACGCCCAGTTTCCCTGAAGAAACATATAGGCTTCTCCCTTTGCAAATTTTTTTACAGCTTCATCATAGCCTGTGTTTATGGTCTGTTTCTGACCATATTGTCTTATTTCTAAAAATTTCCTGGTAGAATCAAGTGCAATAGGATCTTCATATAAAACGGTAGTGCCGTTCAGTACATTCTGAAATAAATTATTCTGGCTTCCCCTGGAGGACATGTCAATTGCATCCCATCCCTGATGAATCGTCCAGCTGTCTTTATCTGCAAAAACAATTGGAAGCTTTCCGGCTTTTTTTATTTGCTTCATCGTATGAATAAGCTCTGCATATGTAGAAGGGATCTGGTACCCGTCCTTTTCCAGCATCCTTTTGTTATAAAATATCCCTCTGTAATTCACAGACAATGGAAGCACATAAGTACCATTAAGAATTTTTAATTTTTCCAAAAAATGTTCATTTACACAATGGGTTGCAGAAAAATCATCCAGCTTCTGCAAATATCCGCCTTTTACATATTTAACCAGATCATCTTTCTGTGCTCCGATAAATTCAACAATATCTGGAAATTCTCCCTGGATTGCACGGATTTGCAGTTCCTGCTCCGGATTTGGTACTGCCATAAGTTCTACATATATATCATCCTGTGATTCATTAAAATCCGCGATAATTTTCTCAAAAATATGTCTTGTTTCTCTTTTGGACGTAAGAAACACCAGTGTTTCCTTTTCTTCTTTTTTTACGCTGTGTATTTGCTGCTTTTTATTTTCTTCTCTGACACATAACATGCAGATGCCTGTAATGGCACAAACAGCAATTAATAAAAATATTTTCAGATTTCTTTTCATATTATAGAGACTCTCTTTTCATAAAATTTTTTATAAAAATACTATAGCCTTTCTTACAAAATATACTACAACCAATCAAATTGTTTTTCAATCAGATTCCCAAAACAATCAAAAAAGTAACAGTGACTGGTTCAAAAACTTATAGCACCAACAGGCCTGTTTTTTTATAATAAAGTCACTTGATTTGAAGGAGGTTTTTTAAAATGAAGAAAAAAATTATAAGTATCCTTTTAAGCAGTGCTATGATTTTCTCCATGGGAATTTCAACTGTTTCCGCTGCTGCAGCTGATGACACAGCAGCCACAGAGAGCATTGTTGTGAGCAAAACAGAGGGCATTACAGATACTGCATATGGAAAGGTTCGTGGTTTTATTGATGACGGAACTTATACCTTCCGTGGAATTCCTTATGCAAAGGCTGACAGATTTGAAATGCCAGAAGCTCCTGATACCTGGGACGATGTCCGCAATTGTCTTGTCTATGGCTCAACTGCTCCTATTACAAAAATGACAGATCCGGATGGCGGAGATTTCCTGATTCCTCATCGTTACTGGGCACAGAGCGAAAATTGCCAGAATCTGAATGTCTGGACACAGGATCTGGATGCCAATGCAAAGAAACCGGTTATGGTATGGTTCCATGGTGGTGGCTACACAAATGGTTCTTCTATCGAGGGTATTGCATATGACGGAAAGAATCTCAGCGAATATGGTGATGTAGTTGTAGTAACTGTAAACCACCGCTTAAATGTACTTGGTTACCTGGATGTTTCCGAGTATGGTGAGGATTATCAGTATTCCGGTAACTGCGGTACAGCAGATATGATTGCATCCTTAAAGTGGGTAAAAGAAAACATCGCTAATTTCGGCGGCGATCCTGACAACGTAACTATTTTCGGACAGTCCGGCGGCGGCGGTAAGGTTATCAGCATGTTAGCTTCCCCTGAGGCAGAAGGATTATTCAATCAGGCTATTGTACAGAGTGGAAGTGAGCGTTACATTGAAAAAGATACCGCTAAAAAAATAACTGCAAAAACACTTGAGATTTTAGGAATTTCAGATAACCAGATTGAGCAGTTAAAAGAGGTTCCGTATGATACTCTTGATGCTGCTGCAACGGAAGCATTAAAACAGGTAGGTGAGGAGCTTGGAACTTCTTTAAGCTGGCGTCCGGTTCTTGATGAAGATTATATTCAGAGTAATTTCCAGGAATGGACAAACGACGTTCCGGTTATGGTAGGTTCTGTATTTGGAGAAATGAACTGCTGGACTGCTCTGGATCCAAATGAAACCAACAAAAACTCCTGGACTGATGAAGAAGTAGACGCAAAATTAACCGAAAAATATGGTGACAAAGCGGAAGCTGTAAAAGAAGCATTCCTGAAGGCTTATCCTGAAAAGAGCGCTTGTGATGCTTATTATGTAGCAGATCGTACCAAGTTCTCCAAAACCCTTACAAAGCGAGTTGAAGCTGGTGCAACTAAGAACTATGATTACGTTGTATCCTATGAATCTCCAATTGACGGTGGTGTAAACTTATGGCACTGTGGCGAGATCCCATTTGTATTCCACAATGTTGACTTAGTAGCCGGTTCCTATGGCGGAAGTCAGGACGCTTATGATCTGCAGGATGTAATGGCAAGTGCATGGGTAAACTTTGCAAGCACCGGAGATCCAAATGGCGAGAATGTACCGGAATGGAGCACTTATACAGATGACAACAAATCTACTATGGTATTTGATACCACAAGTGGAGAAAGAATTGACTATGATGCTGAATTACAGGAGCTGATCAGCCAGTAAGCTTATATAAGTCCTCTGAAAAATAATAAAGACGCTGTAAATCCTCTTGGATTGATGGGTATTCACTCCCATCATTTCAAGAGGATTTTTTAGTTTGAAAAAAGATAGAGGTATCTTGACAATTACCCTTCTCCTCATTATAATTACCAATTGTAATTACTTATGGTAATTATTTATCATGAGTCTCTACTACTTTTTAAGGAGAAGCATCTATATGGACATTGAACTGTTAAAACGAATGATGGATGCCTTTTATCAGGCGAAAAGAATCCGGGATATGCTGCCGCCACTGCCGGAGGGAGTGACCTCCTCTTACATTCAGTATCTGGATGTGATACATTCCCTGGAGCTTAAAGGAATTCAGGTGAAGGTGTCGGATATCAGCGACGCGCTGGCACTTCCAAGACCAGGCGTTACCAGAACCATCAAGGATATGGAGGCCAAAGGCTATGTGAAAAAGCTTGCGTCTCCTGTGGATGGCCGCGTCACCTATCTTTCCATTACAGGCAAAGGTGAGGAACTGCACCAGAAATACAATGAACAGTATTTCCATGCATTGGCTTCCTGCATGGAGGGAATTTCAGAGGAGGATGCCCTATGTATGATCCGCACTATTGAAAAATTTTATAAAATTATGTGCGAAAGGAGAATTTCCATTGAAAAATGAAAAAAATGATTTTACTAAAGGAAGTATTCTGAAAAAGCTTGCCCTGTTTATGCTTCCTATTCTGGGCGCACTGGTACTGCAGGCTGCTTACGGTGCTGTAGACCTTCTGGTAGTAGGCCGCTTTGGCTCCACCTCCGGACTTTCCGCGGTTTCCACCGGAAGCCAGGTACTGAATCTGGTCACCTTTGTAGTAACGCAGTTTGCAATGGGAATTACAGTTCTCATTGCCCGTTATCTTGGGGAAAAGAAACCGGAACAGATTGGTTCTGTAATTGGAGGCGCAGCAGTTGTTTTTGCTGTAATTTCAGCTGCACTGTTCGTAATTATGGTAGCTTTTGCACGCCCCATTTCTGTGCTTATGCAGGCACCACAGGAGGCACTTGCGCTGACCACCAGCTATGTGCGTATTTGTGGCAGCGGCATTTTCTTCATAGTAGCCTATAACCTGCTGGCTGCTATTTTCCGTGGCCTTGGAGACAGCAAATCACCGCTTTTATTTGTACTGGTAGCCTGTATCGTCAACATCTTCGGAGACCTGCTGCTGGTTGCAGGACTGCATCTGGATGCCGCCGGTGCTGCACTTGCCACTGTTTTTGCACAGGCCATCAGCGTTGTTTGCGCCATTGTGATTTTAATCAAAAAGAAGCTTCCGTTTTCCATCACAAAAGAAGATTTTTGTTTTAACCATCAGTGCAAAAAATTTCTGGGAATCGGTCTTCCGCTGGCACTTCAGGAATTTCTTACGCAGATTTCCTTCCTGGCTCTCTGTGCATTTGTCAACAGGCTGGGACTTGAAGCTTCCTCTGGCTACGGTGTTGCCTGCAAAATTGTAAATTTTGCCATGCTGATTCCAAGTTCACTGATGCAGTCCATGGCTTCCTTTGTTTCCCAGAATATTGGTGCCGGAAAACAGAAGCGTGCAAAAAAATCCATGTTTACAGGAATTGGAGTAGGACTTGTATTTGGATGTCTGGTTTTCATTTTGGTTATGTTTAAGGGTAATGTGCTTGCCGGTCTGTTCTCAACTGACACAGCTGTAATCCAGAAAGGCTATGATTATCTGAAGGGCTTCGCTCCTGAAACCATTTTGACTGCCATAATGTTCAGTATGGTAGGCTATTTTAATGGAAACAATCAGACACTTTGGGTGATGTTTCAGGGACTCTTCCAGACTCTTCTGGTTCGTCTGCCAATGTCCTATTATATGAGTATTCAGCCTGATGCCAGCCTGACCAAAATCGGTTTGGCTGCGCCTGCTTCTACAGCAGTGGGAATTATATTGAATACCTTGTTTTTTATCTATTTTAATAAAAAAATGAAGGCACAAAAAGCCGCATAAGATTTTCCAATATAGAATTTCATAAAACTGACAAATTCATAATATTACAAAAAAGTCTCCTAGAGCGTGTTTGAAAAAGGCTTTCTGCAAGATGTGCGTCACAATTTGTGGGAGATTTTGTCCGGATGAGGGCGCCGTAGCGGGCTACGGCAACTGAATTCGGGCAAAATATACCGCAAAGTGGGGCGTGCAGATTGCGGGAATGATTTTTCAAACACGCTCTAGCACCTTATTTCTGGTGTAAAGAGACTTTTTTGATAACAATATTTCTTATTTGATTTTTTTATTTCTTTATTTCTTTTTGAAATGCTCCAATATCTTTCGCTATCTCTCCGCTGAGCAGCAGCATGCAAATCAGATTCGGAATTGCCATCAAAGCATTGGCAATATCAGAAAAGTTCCATACCAGACTCAAGGTCTGTGTACAGCCGACATATACTACCAGAGAAAATACGATTCTGTAAATCATGTTGTACTTATGTGTTCCAAATAAATATTCAAAAGCTTTTTCTCCATGATATTCCCACCCAAGAATGGTAGAAAATGCAAATAATGTAATTCCAATGGTTACCAGCCATCCTCCGGCACTTCCAAGAACAGTTTCAAATGCTGCAATAGTAACATCAGATCCTGTCAGCAGATTTCCTGCTGCATCAGTAGTGCCAAGTACTCCGGAAGAAGCAATTGCAAGACCTGTGATGGTGCATACCACAATCGTATCCCAAAATGTTCCTGTCATATTTATGTAGCCCTGGCGAACCGGGTTATCCGTAGTCGCTGCAGCAGCCGTAATTGCTGCAGAACCCATGCCGGCTTCATTTGAAAAAACTCCACGCGCAACACCGTATCGCATAGCACTCATCATAGAAGCAACAATACTGCCGCAAAGGCCACCGCCTACAGCTTTTGCGGAAAATGCCATCTTAAAGATCATAGAAAGTCCTGAAGGCAAGTTGGAAATGTTTCCAAAAATCACAATAAGTCCACAGATCACATAGAAAATTGCCATAACCGGCACAACTACAGATGATACTTTGGATATGGATTTAATTCCACCAACAATAATTAATAATGTTAATATTGTTATAATAACCCCAGAGACCCTTACCGGAACATGAAATGTAGCATGAAGTGCACTTGCGATAGAGTTTCCCTGAGTCATATTTCCGATTCCAAAGGAAGCTACAACTGCAAAAAATGCGAAAAGCCATGCCAGAATTACTCCCAAAGTCTTATTTTTCAGTCCTTTTTTCATTGTGTACATAGGGCCGCCGCTCATTTCACCTTTGGCATTCACTTCGCGGTATTTAATTGCCAGCATACATTCACTAAACTTGGACGTAATACCAAAGGCTGCTGAAATCCACATCCACACCAAAGCACCAGGTCCTCCTGAAACCATAGCAGTGGCAACGCCAACAATATTTCCGGTTCCAATTGTAGCAGCAAGAGCAGTAGTCAGTGCAGAAAAAGGAGAGACATCTCCTTCTCCACGGCTTTTCGTACGCGCTTCCTTGCTTAGCGTACTCTTTAACGCATATCCCAGATTTCTCCAGGGCAGAAATTTTGTCCGGATTGTAAGAAAAATTCCAGTTCCCACAAGCAGGATCAGCATCACCGGCCCCCACACAAAATCGTCAACTTTTGTTACAATTTCGTTTAATCTCTCCATCATATACGTCCTCCCTTTTGATATTTGCATACACGCACAGCCTTTTACGAGTCTTGCATAAATACAAAAAAGAGCCATGTTCTGAACAACATCGCTCTTCTGTGTGTATACGTATTCAATTAGTGTCAGACAAATATTTTCCCTGACATTTTTAATTGTTAACAGTATATGCTTTCTTTCCTCTATTGTCAAGATAATTTATCAAGCGAAGCCACATCCAAATATTGACAAATATTATGAAATGTTTTATAATTTCTACATAATAACAGTAATTATTATCATTTAATAAGGAGGATTTGTTTATGAAATATGTATGCGATGTTTGCGGTTGGGAATACGACGAAGAGCAGGGCTATCCAGAGGGTGGAATTGCACCTGGCACGAAATGGGAGGATGTTCCGGAAGACTTTGAATGTCCTCTGTGTTCTGTAGGAAAGGATCAGTTTTCCCAGGAATAATTTTGTTGAATAATTGAAGAGAGGGAGGGTGCGCCTATGCAGAATCCAGTTCCTGACGAAAGATATTATGTGGCCAATGAGGCTATCTTAGGTGCTTTTTTTAAACTATCACGGGAAAAAGCTCCTGATAAGATCACAGTATCTGACATCATCAAAGCTGCAGGTATCGCCAGAAGCACCTTTTATAATCATTACCAGGACATCCCCTCGCTGGTAGCTGCCGTTGAAGAGAAAACAATCTGTGATGTTTTTTCCATGATGGAAAAATTCCATCCCAAAAATGACCTGGATATCTGTCGGTCCTATTTTTTGTCAATCTGTCAGTACACCATAGAGAATCCTTTTCTTGCAAGTCTTTTGAGCACACCTCATGGCAATGACTTGTTTGAAAAAATGCTGACCATGCTCCATCACTACGTCACTGATGCCACATCCAATTCCAGTCCAAATAAACACACAAAGGAAGAAATTTCCTATGTGATCACCTGTGCAATTGGCAGCACCATTGGTGTCCTTCACAAATGGACCAGGGATAATTTCGATCTGGAGCCGGAAGCTGTCGCTGATATTTTGTCTCAGGTTTTTTTATCCGGCATGCTGCCCCTTTTGTCCTAATACGTGTTTGAACGCAGATAAGCGAAGCGACTGCGTTCATGAGCAAGTAGTGAAGCGGATTGCGAATGTCCGCTTTAAAAAGGCTTTCTGCAAGATGTGCATCACACTTTGTGAGCCATGCAGAAAGCCTTTTTGTTATGCAAGAGGTTCGTCAATCAGAGCATCCTGCCTCTTAATCTTTTTCGTTGTGCTGCGGATAAAGGGATTTTTCCGAACAATCAATCCTGTAATCTGACGATAGGTCGGCTGATTTTGATTGTACTTATCTAAAAATGCCTGAAGCAGTCCTTTAACAGACTCTGCATCTAATGCCTTTGCTTCCACCACTGCCTGCTCCGGATAAATCCGGGCTGTCAGACCATTCTTCTCACCAGTTACGATCACTTCACCTACAAGGGGATTCAGGGCAAGTTTATTCTCAATCTCTTCCGGAGATACATTTTCACCATTTGACAAAATGATCAGATTTTTCACTCTTCCGTTTATGAACAGATAGCCATCCTCATCCATATATCCCTTGTCTCCTGTGTGAAGCCAGCCATCCGTAAGAGTCTCCTGGGTTTCCTTCGGCATCTGATAGTAGCCCTTCATGACACTTGTTCCCCGCACCAGAATCTCCCCATTTTCAAATCTGACCTCCACGTTTTCAAGAGGCTTTCCAATAGATCCAGGCTTATTATTTTCCGGTGTATTGTTGCTGATAACAGGTGAGCATTCTGACATTCCGTAGCCTTCCAGTATCTGAATACCGTACTGTGCAAAATATTCAATGTAATATGGATCCAGATGCGCCCCACCGGTAAATATGGTATGCAGCTTTCCTCCAAATACCTTCTCTGCCAAAACCTGTTTTGGAATTGCCGGGTCAGAAGCAGCCAGCCTTTTATAAATTGTCTCAATCATCATGGGTACCATGAGCATAATGTCTGGTTTAAAAATGCTCATATTTCTGACCATATGGAGCAAAGAATCATTGATACAAAGAGTTGCTCCCTGGGAAAAGCCCTTCAGCCAGTCCATAACAAGGCAAAATGCATGATGGATGGGAAGTACGCTAAGCATCACGGTTCCCGGTTCTGCTGAAATTTTTACAGCCTCAACATTAGATGCCAGATTCTTCTGAGTCAGCATAACTCCCTTACTTTTTCCGGTTGTTCCTGAAGTAAAAATAATAGTTGCAATATCCTCCGCATCCGGACAGGCAGCATCTTTGGATGCATTATTTCCTATATTCCGAAGCTCATTGATACTGTATACCTTTTCCGGTACATCCTCCACCTCTTCCTGAAGCATCCATACCTTCTGAAGCCCCGGACAATTTGCCAGAAATACTTCAAGATATGGTCTGTGCTTCGGACTTAGGAAAAGGGCTGCACAATCGGAGCGATTGATAAGATCTACCAGATCCTCGCAGGGAAGTGCTGCATCAAGCGGCACTGCTGTTGTACATCCTGTAATAATCCCAAGATAACTTTCAATCCACTCTACAGAGCTGGTGCCAATTAGTGCAATGTGTTTTCCCTCAAAACCCTCTGCAAGAAGACCTTTTCTGACAGAAGCTGCATTTTCCATTATTTTACAATAGCTTCTCTCTGAAATTTCTTTCTTATTAAGCCATTTTACGGCTTTGACTTCACCAAACTTTTGTACGCTTTCTTCTAATATATTTCTGACCAGCATATCCATTTCCTCCTACTGAAGGTTTTCCAGCAATTGAAGTGCCTCTCCAAGGGTTACGATTTTCATTACCTCGTTTTCTTCAAGTTCAATATCAAATGTATCCTCAAGCTCACCTAAAAAAGACATGAAATCCAGAGAGCTGAATCCAAGATCCTCACGGAACCTCATTTCATTTGTCATTTCTTCCGGTGCCACTTTGCTATACTGGGCTACAATATTTTTAAATTCCATTTCCTGACTCATTATACGTCCTCCTGGTATACTATCAAATTTGTTCCATAATTTCACCGATGCTCATATCCGGTTCTGCGATTCCTTTAAATAAAATACGCATCATATAATAATAGAGAAGTTCCATATCATGTTCTTCCAGATGTGCTGTTTGATAATGATAGGAAAAATTCATTCCACCATCCTCTGTATGAGATACAGTCAAATACATTTTCTTGGTTGCTGCACCATTTGCAAACCATTTGGCATGCTGGCGAACAGTTCCAAGCATTTCATTTTCCACTTTTACCGGCATGGGCTGATAAGTCAAATAACAGCTTTCATAGCTGGTGTGCTCCGGTGTATTGTATCTTTTTCGCATCTCTTCCATAATAAGTGCCGGATCGTAATTGCTGTGCATATAAATACGATTCTGCATATTCTGAATTTCATAAGCAGCAGAAAGGAAATCTGTTTCAGGCGAGATTACGGTTCTGCATGGAAACATAATCGTTCTGCTTCCGCCAGAGGTCCACTCTTCATGAGTGGAACGTCTGGATATAAAATTCTGGATCGTAATATCCTCCTGTCCGTCATTTACCTTAGACAGATAAGTACGGATGCCAAGCAGCAGAAGATTTGTCATGGAAAGCTGATGATTCATACAGAAATCAATCAGGTTCTGAGTTGCCCCCGGCTCCAGATGATAATCCTTTACTGCCACAAATAAATTTTGCATTTCAATATCAGAGGAGCGAAGTTCCGGATTTCCATGCCTCTTTCTGGCGGCCTCCAGTACAGACGGGCCCTGAATATCGGAATACAGCGGCTCTCCCAGGGCATCCAGCTGATCGTCCCAGAATTTCTTGTCTTTTGCAAAACGCTTTTCATTGCCGGCCTTTGCCAGGTCCTTTTTCAGTACTGTTTGGAAATCAGCCAATTCCTGAGGATATGCTGTTCCATATTTGTAATAGGTATACAGCTGGAACAGATCCCCGATCATTACAACCAGTCCGCAGGAGTCAATCAACCGATGATCCATATGCACAAAAAAACCATTATATCCTTCCGGCAGCTTCAGCATGGTGAACTCGCACATGGGAATATTATCACCATCAAATGTTTCATATGCCCATTGCTGCATCAGTTCATCCGCTTCTGCAAGATTTCCCATTCCGGACAAATCCTTCAGTTCAATATCACGAGGATCCTGTTTTACAATATACTGCTTCACATTTCCCTCTTGATCCGGTTTGGTGAAGCGTACTCTGGTACAGCCTGAGCGCTCTATTTCCATCTGGATACACTTTTTCAATAATCCAAAATCCAGTTCAGCTTGTACAGACGCCACAACACTGACACCGGACACCTGTTGTGTTCCATAATCCACGATCCAGTTGTGATGCATTTTCTGAGCAGCAGTTAAAGGATAGTACTCTCTCATTCTTAATCAAACCTCCATTGCCCCTGTTTTTTGCTCTTGATGAGAAAATAGCATATATTTCAGGGAAATACCAGTACCGCTCGGACTTAACGAACACTTTACAAAAAATTGACCGGGACTTATCAAACCTTTTACAAAAATTTGTTTGATAAGTTCCGGTCAGGAAGGAGTATTGCTGTACTGTTAATCGTATTTTTCAAAAAATTGCATCATTGTATTCTGATACAGCGCAGGGTCTGCATAGGCACTGCACAGATGCCGTGCCCCGGGAACAATAACAAGCTTCTTCGGAGCTTTACATAACATATAATTCTGAAATGAATTATGAGGATAAACGTAGGTGTCCTTTTCTCCGTGGAAAAAAAGGACCGGCCTTGTATTCTTTTTCATTGCCTCTGTAGTATCTGCATCCTTCATGTGAAATCCAGCCAGTAAACTACAGAACCAGTCCATTTCCATTAAAAGCAAGGGAATGTGAGGAAGATGAAACCAGTTAGCCGCCATATCCTGCATTTGTCCTTCCATGGAATGAAAGCCGCAGTCAGCAATCAGACCTTTCACCTCCGGAGGAAGCGTATGTCCGGATGCCATCAGTACAGCTGACGCTCCCATAGACTGCCCATACAGATACACAGGGAGCTTTTCCTTGTTTCGTTCAGATACATAGATTGCCCATTGCTGAACATCCCATTGCTCCATTGCCCCAAAGGTAATGTATTTCCCTTCACTGTCACCACAGCAGCGCTGTTCCATAAACAGAAGATTGCATTGATGCTCATGGAGGTATTTTGCCATAAATGACATGGTGCCAAATCGACTGCCACGGTATCCATGGCTTAATATAACAAACCGTTTTGCATTCTCAGCCGGCAGATAAAATCCATGCAGCTTTAATCCATCTGTACTTCTGATATAGCAGTCCTGCATCTTCTGTGCAAAGCACCATTCTTTACTCTCATTATATTCCTCTGCATACCCATTCTGAGGATGGTTTTCCCTGATGTGCGACAATTCAAACCATTTCTTTCTCTCTTTTTTCCGGGCGCCCCGTTTGCAGCAAATCATCATATTGAAAAGGCGCCAGCCTGTCTCCATAGAGCCCAAAGCAATAATAAGAAGAACAGCACATATTTTAGAAATTTTCTTTTTCATTATAGTCCTTTTTCTGTAATGGTCGGTGCAGTCCATGTCTCCAATGCATCCATATCAGGCGTATAAATACGCATATACAGGTGGAAGCCTCCGTCACCTACAGGAAGCCAATTGGTAGTATCCTCAGGTGCATCCTGCTCTGTCTTTGGATACAGCGCAACTTCAACTGTATTGGCACCAAGCCCTGCAAGAGCTACTATTCATATCCTTCTGCTTCCGCCCAAAACTTTATGGTTCAATAATATTAAAATATTTATAGTCTGACGTAACCGTAACTGCATCCATCAATCGTGTCAGGCAGGTCTCATCACCCTCCTGCTGAATCAAAGCTGCAACATTCTCCGCGTTTTTCTGAATAATAGACAGCAGTCCAGCACGTTTGGTAGTCCATGTCACATCAGCATCCGCATCCTGTGTATCTTTCTGATAAAGAAGTACACCATTTTTCACACGGAGTACATAATTACCTTCCGGCAATATAAGATTTGCTGTAAAGGTCAGATCTGGAATCTTCGTCGTATCTACAAGAATTCCCAGATAATCCAGAATCATATCCGGTGTCATATGTGAGAAAACATCACCATTACCGCTACTTCGCGTTGCATCATCGGTATTTGTACCATTTCGCAGTTCCTGTGCAGCACAAAGGTAAGCACTGCGCCATGGACCTGATTCTGCCTGATATCCCAATTGCTCCAATGCATCCGCACACAGATAACGTGCATCCGTATTTTCCGGATCAGCAAAAACCAGCGTATTGGTAATCTGGGCAACCCACTGATATTCTCCCTTTGCAAAATCTTCTTTTGCTTTTTCAAGAACCGCATCTGTATCACCGAAATATTCTACCAGCTTTTGGGCATAATCCGATGGTGTAAGTTCAGCAAGATGGACGGGATTACCGTCATACCAGCCCATATATTTCTCATATACTGCCTTCGAATTATGAGAAACTGTACCGTAATACTGACGGGTATACCAGACTTTCTCCAGTTCCTCGGGAAGCTGGATCATATTGGCAATCTCTGTTTCCGTATAACCTTCATTAATGTAGAGCAGTGTCTGGTCGTTAATAAACTTATATACAGCTGCAGTATTGGTCATATATTCCTGAATGGTATCATTTCCCCAATGTGGCCAGTTATGGGACTGGAATACCACATCTGCCTTATCACCATAGAGAGCCAGAGATTCCATGATGTACTCTGCCCATGCGTTTCCGTCACGCACCTGGGCTCCGCGGAGTGTATACAGATTATGGAGTGTTCCTGTACAGTTTTCGGCCATCCACAAAGCATTTTTCGATTCAATCCAGAAGTTCATCTCTGCCGGTGCTTCGGTACCCGGAGTAAGCTGAAATTCAATTTCCACTCCGTCAATGGTATGCTTCTCACCAGTTTGTGTGATTTCAAGTGTAGGAGAAATATAACTTGTTTTGCCCTTGGACTGTCCCATACCAATACCAATGGCAAGGGATCCTGTTTCACCACCCTCAAGCATTGTTCCATACTGGTAACTTGCTCTTCGTCCCATAGCAGTACCTGCATAAATATTCTCGCTGACAGCATGCTTCTCAAAGCCTTCCGGTGCAATTACCTGCACATTGCCGGCTTGTACCTCTTCTTCCGAAACAATTCCCTTGACTCCACCGAAATGATCAACATGGGAATGGCTGTAAATCACTGCCTTTACAGGAAAAGTGCCCAGATTCTCTTCCACCAAGGCAAGAGCCGCTTGTGCACACTCTACACTCATCAATGGATCTACTACAATCCATCCTGTATCACCTTTTATGAATGTGACATTGGACATATCATAGCCACGCACCTGATAAATTCCATCGGTTACTTCAAAAAGACCATAAATATGATTCAGCTGTGTGTTTCTCCAAAGACTGGGATTCGCTGTATCCGGAGCGTCCTGATCCAGAAAAGCATATGCCGTCTGACTCCATACAAGCTTTCCGTTCTCATCATAAATATCCAAAGTATCCGGAGAAGCGATCTGCCCCTTTGTAGCATTCTCAAACTCCGCAGTATCCTCGAAATCCAGCAACGCATAAACTTCCTGATTTGCATCAATCGTATACTGGGTGGCTGGTTTACTTTCCGCTGTTAATTCTGATGCTGCAATTGCGGTCGAGCTGCCACAAACAGTCATGGTAAATGCCAATGCAACAGTAATCAAAGTAATTACTTTTTTTCTTTTCATGATATTTTGCCCCCTTCCTTATAAAAAGCTCAAGTCTTCTTTACTGTAAATCTTGGAAAATATAAGTAGAAGTTACTTAATATATAAATAATATAATATAATATCGTTTTATTCCAGTCAATAAACATGGAACAAAACGACATCCAAACGGCTTAAAACGACATATTTTTTTAGTTATTTTGTACGATTTTTCAGGTATGTATTCCACATTTTATGGATATTGTTACTACTGTCAACTGCCTTAATCGTATCCAGATCAAACAAGATACAGCCACAATGACCCTTAAAAGTAGGAAAACAAATTACTTTCAGGTTTCTGTCTACTTCCGGGCTATAATCCATAAGTTCCAGTACTTCTCCATAAAGTGCCGAACGTTCATAACTTCGCAGCCATTTCGGGTCCATATTGGCAAACAGACTTCCAAAAGATTTTCCAAGCAGCTGATCCAGTGAAAGCTTTTCTAATTTGGCGAGTTCCTGATTTGCGTAACGGAAAATCCAGTCTACCGCATGGCTTTCTTCATTAAATACCATTTCTATGTCCGTAAATGCAATGGGCAGATATTCAAAAGAACTATAATGACGGCAATATTCTTCTTTCGTAGCAGGAATACCTTTTTTTCCCAAAGCATTAATCATTTTTTTCTGCTTTTCCTGAATCTCAGTCACTATTTGTTTTTTCTTGCGAACAGTATATGGCAATTCTTCTCCATTGCTGAGATTTACCATATCTGTCACTTCGTGAACAGCTTTTACTGACACAATACAGCCTCTATGTACTTTTACAAAATCTTCCTTCAATAGTCCTTCCAGATCTTTCAAAGCAATACGCGTCTGGTATACTTTCCCTCCGACAATATGAATCACCGCAATTTTTCCGTTCATTATAATATAAAGAATCACATCCGAATTCAAAGTTATATTTTTTCTATCTGAAATTATATTAATAATTCCCATTTTTGTTATCCTCACATCCAGCTTTGGTATTTGGTTTTTCGAAATTCAAAATCAGGCAAGTCAATATAGCGGTTACTTAGTATTCACTGTACTAGTTTTACAACACTTATTATATCATTTTCCTCTGATAATAGTTGTAATAATTTTGCATTTTTCATATTTCAGGGAGACTTTGCGCTGTACATAATGCTCCCCACCCAACCATATCATCCGGATATCTTTCAACCCCCGGCAATGGTCTGGCGCCGCGGCGGAGATAGGCTTTTAGTTTTTCTCCGTAGAGGTAAGGATCATTACCGCGGGTAATTCCCCATTCCATCAATAAAGCTGCAGCTCCGGTTACGAATGGGGTGGAAAAGGAAGTACCGGAAAAGCGTGCGTAGCCTCCGCCTGCTCTGGGGGCAAGAATGTCAACACCTGGAGCAGTCAAATCTGGTTTTGGGTAGGGGAGATTGCAGCTGCCACGGCCGGAGAAGTCCGCATAAGCATTTAATCGGGCGTCGTAGGCACCTACACTAATTACACGGCGGGCAGTGGCCGGAATAGTCAGGGTTCCCTGGGCACGGGGCAAATAAAATGCAGTACCAGGATTTAATGTTTTTCCACCTGGCAGCCAAAGATAATATTCCCCATTTTTAATATTTCCTGCCACAAGAATGATTTTCCAGACACCGCTGTCTATATAGCTGCTTTGTTGTATTCTCAGTGGATCTGTCTCAGCTTTCACAAGAAAATCCACATAGATTTCCTGAGTCACATGATAAGGCGCAGGTTTTCCATAATAGATGAGAAGCTCCGTATTTCCAAGGCTCCAACGCTGGGCACCTAATGCTTCCTTCAATGGTCCAACCCGTTCCCCGGAAGGATTTTCCAAATAAATTTCCATCTCATCTTCGTAATCTTTCCACAGCTGTATGTTCAGATTTGGCTCAAATGGACCTACTCCAAGCTCAATTTCCTGGATTTCCCCGGCAGAAAGTTTTCCACCGCAGTGCAGTGCGTCACTTCCGTTATTCCCCATTCCTACACAAATTGCAAGCTTTCCAATGCTCGATACGCTATCCAGATAAGTTTCCAACAGGGAATCTCCTCTGTGTGAGCCATAGTTATTTCCAAAACTTAAATTGATTACCATTGGTCGTCCCATAGCCAGTGCCTGCCGCACCAGATAGTCTACTCCCTGCATCAGCTCTGTAGTTCTTGGAAAAGAATCCTGTCTTGGAATTCCCATTTTCACAACCAGAAGGTCACTTTCATATGCCACGCCCCGGTTCACTGCGCCACGGGAAAAATCGCTGCCTGCAGCTACTCCAAGCACAGCTGTTCCATGACCGCTTCCATCTTCAGACGGAACAAGGCGCCTCCCCTCTTGTACAGAAAGGGACAGCGCCTCATTGATTTCCTCATTCGTATATTCAGTTCCTGTTGCATATCCCTTCGGCGGATTACCGGGAATGCCCTGATCCCACAAACGCAATATCCTGGACTTTCCATCTGCTGTGAGAAATGCCAGATGGCGGTAATCCACACCGGAATCCACAATTCCAATCAACACGCCGCGCCCTGTCAGCTGTAGATTTCCCGGCTCATTGCGCTGTACCTGGGTAATACAGCTTGCCTCTTTTGAAAAAAAGTCTTCAAAATACAGACGGGTAGGCTTTTCTATAAATTCTATCTGTGGCCGCCTGGAATATTCGTCCAGCATACTTTCAGGAAGCGTCACAATAGCGTACCCGCCAAGGAGGGAGACCACGGAGATTTCGCTTCCGCCTGGCAACGCCTCACTATGCTTCACAATAATTTCCCACTTTCGTGTTTGTTTCTCATACCCTACATTCAGGTTCCGGGATTTCTCTCTTTCCTCTTCTGTAGCATCCAGCGCAAGGTTTAAAAGATTATCCAGCTTCTGATCTGGCATATTCCCTCCATTTTGCATCGTATGCATGCTCATAGTGTATACTCATCTTTAATTTACGCCAATCCGCTTTAAATAATGCCTCAGCCTTCTTATTACATTTTTAAATACCAGTTATTTTTCCTCTGCTTTCACCTTTCCAAGCAAAAAAACCATTATCAGCAGCACCACTGGGAAAATCAGTCCTACGCCCATACCTATGCGGATATTATCTCCGGCATTTTGGGTGACACGGCCGACGATTCCAGGCCCTATGCTGCCTCCAAGATCTCCTGCCATGGCAAGAAGGGCGAACATGGCGGTTCCGCCTGCCGGAAATTTCTTAGAGGATATACTAATAGTACCCGGCCACATTATTCCAACGGAAAATCCACAGACAATACAGCCAATCAATCCGGCTGCCGAATTGGAGGACAGAGATGCAAGAAGATAGCAGAATACGCATAAAATTCCGGAGCCTGCCATAAATTTCATCAGATCCATTTTATCTCCGTATTTTCCAAAAATCACACGGCTGATTCCCATCGTAATGGCAAACATACAGGGACCAGCCAAGTCTCCGATGGTCTTAGACAGTCCAAGTGCCGCCTCTGCATAGGCAGATGCCCACTGGGACATGGACAGCTCTGATGCCCCGGAACACACCATCAGACACACAGCGATCCAGAACACAGGCTTACGAAACAGTTCCCCGATTTTCATTCCTTTCCCTTCGTCCACCAGATGCTTGATAGGACAAGTAGCAAAATTGTAAACATTAATGGTTGGAACGATTGCCCACAAAACTGCCAGCCACTTCCAGCTGTCCATTCCAAAAACTGCGAAAAACAGGGTGGAAACTGCAATGGTTCCCACAGACCCCCAGCAATAGAAGGAATGAAGAAGACTCATAGTTGCCTCTTTATTTTCGAAAGGACACGCTTCCATAATGGGACTGCAAAGCACTTCAATCAGTCCGCTTCCAACAGCATAAACAATAACACTGATGATAATTCCCATAAAAGGATCTGGCAAAAGCTCCGGAAGAAATGCCAGCCCAACCAGTCCTAAAGCGGAACTGATTTCAGAAGTCACAATGCACACACGATATCCGATTTTGTCTACAAACCGGGCACAAAACAAATCTATCAGCAGCTGGGTAAAGAAAAAACAGGTGGAAATCAATGCAATATTTCCAAGGGAAATATGATAATCTGTGTGAAATTTCAGAAACAGCAGCGGTGCAAAATTGGCTGCTATAGCCTGGGTAATAAAACCCAGATAACAGGCTCGTTTGGTTTTTTGGTAATTTGGCATGATTGGTTCTCCTTTTTTCTTCTTTGAAGAAGATTTTTGTCTTATTGGATTATATTATATTTGATTGTATTTTTCATTGGATTATTTTCGATTTTTATTGTATAATATCGTAAAACAAAGGATAAACCAGATATGAAAGAAACCAACGTATATACCAAAATTGTTACAGACGAAAATTTAATGGAGACCCAGTCTCACGGAAGCCAGGACTATCCCTTTCGCTACTATTATGAACATTTAGCCCAGTTTGATTTTAACTGTATAGACTGGCACTGGCATACGGAGCTGGAATTTGTATATGTTCAATCCGAAACCGTAACTGCCTGGATTGGGGAAAAGCAGCTGGAGTTGCCAACAGACAGCGGCATTTTTATTAACTCCAAATTCCTTCACCGTTTTTCCTCTCCTGAGGATGCTGTCATCCCAAACTTTCTCTGCATGCCCTCTTTCCTTGCAGCTACAGACAGCTATATCTACCAAAACTATGTGAAGCCTATCGTTTCATCAAATATTCCTTTTTGGACTTTTCGCAGGGAAATTTCCTGGCAATCCAGAATTCTGGATCTTATGAAGCAAATTATTTCTGCACAGGCTTCCGGTTCTTCCTGCCATCTTCTGACCTCAGCCCTTATGCAGCAGCTCTGGCTGGAAATATATGAACATACAGACCTTTCCACTACATCGGAAGTCACTGGGCAATTCTCTGTAAACCGTGCAAGGCTCCAGCTGATGATGCAGTTCATTCACGAAAATTACAGAAGAAATCTTTCCCTGGATGAGATCGCCGCACAGTCTATGATCAGTAAAAGCTCTGCCCTAAATCTTTTTCGGAGCTATCTTCACATCACGCCAGTTAATTATCTCATAAACTATCGGCTGAAACAGGCTGCCCTTCTGCTTTCCCATACAGAGAAAAAAGTCAGCACCATTTCAGCCGAAACTGGTTTTCACAATGTAGATTATTTTTGCAAAGCCTTCAAAAAGCACTATCAGGTGACCCCTAGGGAATATCGAGAAGAAAAGCGGGAACTTGTCAAAATGTCTTGCATCCTGAGTTTTTGAGCCAAACTTGTAAGTTTCCTGTCCTTAATCCATAACATCAAAACCAGGGCTGCTTGTACTCCTCCAATGGTGTTGTTATGCCATCACTGCCTCTGCGAAGCAGACCGGCAGGTGAAAATCAGGTTTCTCACTTTCAATGGGAGAGTAGCTTCCGAAATGCAGAATTTCCTCTGACTCTGAAATTTTATAGAAATTACAGTAAAAGCTTCTGCCCTTTTTTATTTCTTCAAAATCACAGATTTCTTTGAGATATTCTTCCGGGAAAAGTACCTCCAGATACCATTTATTCTCTTCTACAGCTGCCTTCACACCAGTCATGGCAAACTGCTCTTCGCTAATGGAGCATCTGCTTTTTCTCCCGCGTCCATAATTGGCAAGCATTGCACCATTTGCATTGATCTCAAAATTTGTATACATACATTCATTTGAAAGCGCCTGATTTTCCTCTGGGAAAGCAAGAAAAATTTCCATTGCACTATCTGTATAAACCGGATCATTATGCCTGCAATACCGTCTGAGAGGATTTTTCTCTTCGCAAACCATTTTCACAAACAGCCCTTCCCCTTCCACATATCCCATCCATCCATAGACAAGTGGGTTCTGTTTGCTGTTCCACATATATTGATTGATAAAGAACTTTTCACACTGTTCAATCTGCTCTTTTCGTTCTATTTTTTTCACATGATATTGTAATCCCATAACCATCCTCTTTTCTATATTTTTATTAAAGCCATTGCACTGTTATAAAACCTGTTTAAATATACTTCAGTATACCATATTTCTACTTCCATTTCCGCTGAAAAAGGAATTGTTTTAGATTATATTTCCAAAATATGCTCTATATCTTTTTTACATTTTTTGCTGCAGATATGTTATAATGGGGACGTTGATTGAATAAAACAGTTTTGAACATACTTATGAGGTAAAATACTTATGAAATACAGAGATGAATTTCGCATTGCTTCCACAGCCATTTTGCTTAGCGTGGCTATGTTTGGAATTTCCGTGGTAGTTCCAAAGGAGAGCCGGGTTCCTACAGCCAAGACTACTTTGGTAGAAGCACCTGAGACAGCTGCCGAAGCAGAAGCTGCTGCCGAACAAACAGAATTTCCTATTTATAACCAGGAAAGCAACTATGATACTTCTTATGACAACAGCCAGGATTACTATGAACCTGATACTTCCGGTGACAGCTCAGATCCTGCAAACAGCGGCGATTCTTCTGGCAGTGATCAGATCACTTATCCTTCTGAGGATACCGGTGATGGCTCCGGAGATACTTCCGGAGGGGATACTTCCGGAGGAGATGCTCCTGCGATTCCGGATTACACAGAGACTCCCGGCGATGGCTATGAGCCAAGTGAAGATAACAACTGGGATTATGTAGCTCCTGGTGCTGACTCCGGAGCAGATGGTTCTGACGGTTCAGACAGCGCCCAGCCGGATATGGAGGTTTATGAATAGCATCGTTTCAATTGCATAATAAGAAAACAAAATCCCCGGGGATTCATTTCACGAAGCATTCCAATTATGTTCAGCTTCTGAAAACTCCCGGGGATTTTTTAATTTACAATCTAATGCTAAGATCCAACGCTTTTGACCCTGATATCATCATTTTATTTGATTCAAAAATGCAAATGGCTCCTTATCTTCCAGAAAATGCATCAGCATATAGGCAGTCATGATTGCCACATTCTCCTCCTGTAAAATACGCTTCACTTCTTCTTTATCCGCAAGAACAACCTCAATCTCCTCCGTAGCCTCCTGGGCCTTGGAGCTGATCTGACCGCTGGCATATCCGTACACAGTCGCACAGGATTCATCTGTCATCCCTACCGTGGTAAAATAAGGCTTCTGATAAGCCTCTGCTACCGGAATCGGTTCCAGCTTTAAGCCTGTTTCCTCGTACATCTCACGAACTGCGCCCTCATGATAATTCTCATCCGGTTCTACCAGTCCTGCCGGAAATTCATAAATATAATCTCCCAGCGTGTAGCGATACTGCCGAATCAATACCACCTTGTCGTGGTTTTCTCCGTAAATACTGTAAATAATTACGCCATCTGGTTTGTTTTTGCGGGTTACAAGCTTCAGGCTCTCCACATCTCTGGCACGGGATGCCACGAAGTAATTCACAGGTGTGTTATGTACACTGGTTGCCTTTACATTATAAAGGTTTACATAACGGTTATCTGTCTGCTTGGTAATGCTGTTGATTTTTCCCATAGGAACCTCTTTTCATCAGTCACCGCGAAGGATTACACGAATTCTTTTATAAATAAAGAATACGATCACTGAGGTTAATGTGTATTTAAATAAGTTAAATGGCACAAGAATCATAATTGCAAAGGTAAGAAGGTTCGTAACACCACTGTGTACTGCTGCGCCCATCTCGATAAATGCCTGAACCGGCATTCCAAATGCCTTTCCGTATGCCGGAAGAAGAACAAATGCATTTATAAAGCATGCAAGGATAGTGGTAAGAATTACACCAACTGCCATTCCGGCAACTGCATGTGTTCTTGTTTTCTTATGCTGGTAGCGGTAGATCAGGCCTGCCGGAATTACATAAGAGCAGCCAAAGATGAAGTTCGCCACATCTCCAACACCTGCTGTCATAGTTCCTTTGGTTACCAGATGAACCAGAATCTTCACCAGCTCGATCAGCATGCCCGCTACAGGTCCCATTGCAAAGGAACCAATCAGTGCCGGAATTTCGGAAAAATCCAGCTGGTAAAAGGATGGAGCAAGAAAAGGAAGCGGCACCTCAAAATTCATAAGTACGCCGGCCACAGCACCTAACATTGCTACCTGGGCAATGGTTCTGGTTCGGCTTCGTTCCATTACGTTTCCATTTCTGATTACTTGTTCGCTCATACTCGTCACTCCTTAAATTATAATATTTAAAGAAAATTTCTGCAAGTATGCGAATAGAAAATCTTAGGATCTTTTCCAGCACTGCAGCAAACAGCTATTTCCATCCACACAAAAAGCCCCGGAATTTCTTCCGGGGCAATGAGTACGTACAAATAAATATCAACTTATCTGATCATTCTGCGCGTTCTTCTCTCATCCAGACTTTACTGTCGGTTTTGGAATTTCACCAAATCAGCCGCCTAAGCGGGTCGCGGACTATACCGCCGGTAGGGAATTTCGATATTCAAGCTCTCGATCACCCTGCCCCGAAGAAATTTTCTTTATTCATATGGATTATACAATAGAAAAGCGGTAATTTCAAGAAGAAGTAAAAATATTTTTTTATTCTTCCGTTCTTTTCTCCACCACATGCACATCCATCTGGGGATAAGGAATTCCAATTTCGTTAGCATCGAATGCTATTTTTATTTTTTCATTCAGGCGCCATTTGATGTTCCAGTATTTCTCTGTAGGGACCCAGACCCTAAGCCCCAGGACCACTGCGCTGTCTCCCAGTTCATCTACAAACACCTGCATCTCCTTATCTGACTTTGTGCCGGGATCCTCCTGCAAAATGTGATAAAGAAGCTTTTTGGCTTTTTTAATATCGGAATCATAGGAAATCCCTACTTTAATTTCCAGCTTACGCAAAGCCTGGGCAGTTACATTAATGATAGTACTGTTGGACAGCCTGCCATTTGGAATGATCACATGCTTATTATCTACTGTTGTAAGGGTTGTATAAAACATCTCAATTTTATACACTGTGCCTTCTGTACCACCTGACTGGTCCTGAATAATGTAATCACCTACCTGAAAAGGTTTAAACAGTAACAGCATTACACCACCTGCCAGATTTTCCAGTCCTCCCTGAAGAGCAAGACCAATCGTAACACCGGCAGTTCCAAGAAGAGCCGCAACTGAAGATTCCTTCACGCCAAAATAAGTAGCAATATTAAAGATCAGAATCAGATATAACAGGAATTTTCCGAA
Source organism: Blautia segnis (assembly GCF_014287535.1). Lineage (NCBI taxonomy): Bacteria > Bacillati > Bacillota > Clostridia > Lachnospirales > Lachnospiraceae > Blautia > Blautia segnis. The sequence goes on from NZ_JACOOT010000036.1 coordinate 94,796, forward strand.
GGAGCAGATAAACTGGGCAACTCCCTTATCTACGCCAGCCTTTTCCATGGATCTTTTTGTTATTTTCAGGAACCACTTGATCAGCTTCGTTCCTGCATAAAAAGCAAGAACTGATAAAACCACCTTCATCCCGAACTCGATTAAATCCGGAATGTGTCCATTAAAGTAAGCCTTGAGCTGACTCATATTGAAATTGACCTTATCTACGGTTTCCTGTACCGTTTCCTGAACTGCATTTTCAATTACCTGTTCTTCCAAATTATCATCTCCCGCTTCTCATCGTCAAACGTTTTCCACAGTCATCGGCCTGCTTCCACTTGTTTATCCACCGCTTACTGTACCATTCTCCACAATATCAGCTGAACTGCCAGAATCAGCGGCACACCCACACGAAATTTCCACTTTCTGGTCTTATGATGAAAAAACTGCATTCCCAGAATTGCTCCCACAGAACCACCAAGGGCAGCTACTGCAAGCAGCTGGGCTTCCGGAATTCTCCACTGCTTTCGGATTGCCTTTTGCTTATCCACCCCGTACATGCCAAAGGCAATCAGATTGATAACAGTCAGATATACGGTCAATACATTCTGTATCATTTTATTTGTTCAGACCTTTCATGGAAAGACTGATGCGGTTCTTTTTCTCATCCACGCCAAGTACACGTACTTCCACAACGTCTCCTACGCTTACTGCTTCCAGAGGATGTTTAATAAACTTCTCACTCATCTGGGAAATATGCACAAGTCCGTCCTGATGCACTCCGATATCCACAAAGGCACCAAAATCAATTACATTACGGACAGTTCCTTTCAGAACCATGCCCTCCTTCAGATCCTTGATATCAAGAACATCAGTACGAAGGATTGGCTTTGGCATCTCGTCACGAGGGTCGCGGGCAGGCTTCTCAAGCTCTTTTACAATATCCTGAAGTGTAATCTCACCAATTTCCAGCTCTGCTGCCAGCTTCTTGTAATCCTTAATTTGTCTTCCAAGTCCTGCCAGCTTTCCTCCTGCAATATCTTCTGCTGAATATCCCAGCTTCTCAAGAAGACGGGATGCAGCCTCATAGCTCTCCGGATGTACACTGGTAGCATCAAGTGGATTGGTTCCGCCTGTAATACGCATGAAGCCTGCACACTGCTCAAATGCCTTCGGTCCTAGCTTAGCAACCTTAAGAAGCTCTTTTCGGGTAGTAAAACGACCGTTCTCTTCTCGATAAACAACAATATTCTTAGCTATAGCTTTGGAAACGCCGGAAATATATTCAAGAAGGGATGCAGAAGCTGTATTTAAGTCTACACCAACTTTATTTACAGAATCTTCTACCACTCCGGTCAGTGCCTCGCCCAGCTTCTTCTGGTTCATATCATGCTGATACTGACCTACACCGATAGATTTGGGATCAATCTTAACCAGCTCTGCCAGCGGATCCTGCACACGTCTTGCAATAGAAGCTGCACTTCTTTGTCCCACATCAAAATTAGGGAATTCTTCTGTTGCCAGCTTACTTGCTGAATAAACAGAAGCACCTGCTTCATTTGTAATGACATACTGAACTTTTGCCTCCGGGATTTCCTTAAGCATGTCCACGATTACCTGCTCAGATTCTCTGGAAGCCGTGCCATTTCCCACAGAAATCAGAGAAATGCCATATTTTTTGATCATTCCCTCAACAGTATCCTTAGCAGCACGGATTTTTTTCTCATTGGTAGGTGCTGTTGGGTAAACAACAGTGGTATCCAGTACCTTTCCGGTAGGATCTACAACTGCCAGCTTACATCCGGTTCGAAAGGCCGGATCCCAGCCAAGTACAGTCTGTCCAGCGATTGGAGGCTGCATCAGAAGCTGCTCTAAGTTTTTGCCGAAGACTTTGATCGCGCCGTCCTCTGCCTTCTCTGTCAGGTCACTTCTGATCTCACGTTCAATTGCAGGGGCGATCAGACGCTTGTAGCTGTCCTCTGTTACTTCCTTAAGAATCGGTGTGGTAAACGGGTTGTCGCGGGTGATTACCTGTTTCTCCAGGTAACGGATAATATCTTCTTCTGGAGCTGCAACTTTGATGGTAAGGAATTTCTCTTTCTCACCGCGGTTCAGCGCCAGCACACGATGGCCGGCAAGCTTCTTCACCGGCTCCTCGAAGTCATAGTACATTTCATAAACAGACTGTGCCTCAGGATCCTTTGCCACCGAGCTGATAGTTCCCTTCTTTGCGGTCAGGTCACGGATATGGATTCTGTAATCCGCCTCATCGGAAATATGCTCCGCAATAATATCCTTTGCACCGGCAATAGCCTCTGCCACGGAAGCTACTTCTTTTTCCTCGGATACAAAAGCCTCTGCTTCTTCCTCGATGGACTTATTTGTCATCTGAAGCATAATGATGTTTGCCAGTGGCTCAAGGCCTTTTTCCTTGGCAATGGTGGCACGGGTACGTCTCTTCGGACGGTATGGGCGGTAAAGATCCTCCACAACAACCAGGGTCTGGGCGGCAAGGATCTGCTCCTTCAGCTCTTTTGTCAGCTTGCCCTGGTCCTCAATGCTGGAAAGAACCTGTTTCTTTTTGTCTTCCAGATTGCGCAGGTAAGTCAGTCTTTCATTCAGATTACGAAGCTGCTCGTCATTTAAGGTTCCGGTAGCTTCCTTTCTGTATCGGGAAATAAAAGGGATGGTGTTTCCCTCATCAATCAGTTTCACAGCAGCCTCTACCTGCCATTTTTCCACCCCAAGTTCCTGGGTGATCACCTGTAAAATATCCATTTTTCAATCTCCTCTTGTTGCTTGTCTTGCATTTTCCGGAATTTTTGATACTGCAAAATACTTCTGCAGCATCTTTTATGCTTCCGAATTATAATCATCCTCACGGTCATTCCTGTAACCGCTTTGATTCTCCGAATCATATCCGTTTCCCGGATCATCACTGCCTGCATTGTATCCATTATAAAAGCTGCCGCTTCCGCCATAGTACCCGTCTCCCGGCAGTCTGTGATCCAGCTCGCCGTTCAGATCCCGGTAAAAGGTAACCAGCGACATCTCCATATACGGCATGATCCAGAACAGTGCAATATAAAAAGTAAATACAGATAAAAACAAAAGCGGGACAAAGCTGAGATTCAGCTTGATATATCTCCACATATTGCCCTTCATCAGGCGTGCACTCTCTTTCAGCCCCTGAATTCCCCCAAGATCCGGATCATCTGCCATCAGAAAATAGGTCATGGCAAACGGAATGGAAATCAGGAAATTCAGCAAAGTGCTGACTGCCAGAAGTACGAATATAGTAGAAAACCACTGAAGCTGTTCCTCCACTGTTAGTCCCGGATCTGTGGTATAGCTTACATAATAGTAGGGAATGGCTGTGATCACCTGGATCAGTGCCAGCACAAATCCGGCAATGATGACTCTGTCTGGCTGATTTCGGAAAAAATATCCAAGATCACCCAGTGAGAATTCTTTTCCTCTGGAAATATTCAGAAGCATATATCCAAATCCTGCTGTTATGATACCCACGATCAGAGATACAACCAGCAAAAACACCTCACTCAGAACAAGATCAAGCACTGAAGTTCCTGAGAACAGCGTTGTAGACAGGATCGTTCCCAGCATATTCAAGCCGTATACTGCCAGAAGTCCTAAAATAACAGTACCTAAATGTCCCTGCAGTGCCATTTTCGCCTGCTGCTTTATCTCCTTTGTTCTTCTTTTTTTCATAATGATCATTCTCCTTTGCAGTGAAACAGCAAGCCGGGATTTTAGTACATCCCGGCCTGAAAATCAGAGCGTGTTTGAAATTGGGAAAACAGTCCCCAACTATGCAGTTCTCTTGCTTCCCCAGAAAAACAAGGCCACAGTACCTGGGCCTGTATGGCTTCCAATGGTAGTTCCAATGCTGTTAATCTCAACCTTTCCGTTAAGCTTAGGAAAACGCTCCTCTACCAGTCTTGCAACTTCTCTTGCATCTTCAATGCAGGCAGACTGAGAAATATAGCATTTACCGGAGTAATCAAGACCACCCTCTGCATATTCTTCCATTTTGTCCACAATAGCATGAATTACTTTTTTCTTGGTACGAATCTTATATCTTGGAATCAGTCTGCCCTGATCATCCATATTCAAAAGCGGACAAATATTCAGCATTGTGCCAAAAAATCCGCTTGTTTTGGAAATACGGCCTCCTCTGATGTAGAAGGTCAGATCTGTGGAAAAAAACCAATGATGCAGATTCAGTTTATGCGCCTCTGCCCACTGATAAACCTCTTCTATGGTTTTGCCCTCATCCCTCAAATCTGCCAGGCGATCCATAAGAAGTCCGTATCCGGAGGATGCCCCAAGAGAATCCACGATCAGAATTTTCCTGTCAGGATATTTTTCAGACAACTCTTCCCTTGCAATATTTGCAGAATTTACAACTCCGGTAATACCAGAGGACAGGCATACATGAAGAATATCCTTGCCTTCTTTAAGAAAGCCTTCAAAATACTCTGTAAATTCATCTGCGTTTATCTGGGATGTCTTGGTCGTGGCACCATCCTGCATGGCCTTGTAGAACTGGTCAAATGGCATAGACTGCCCCAGATCATCTGCATATTGTTGGCCGTTCAGCTCATAATGAAAGCAGATATAGGAAATATTTCTTTTGGCAAAATGTTCTTTTGTAAGATCTGCTGTAGAACAGCAGCTAACCACATAACTATTCATATTTCCCCTCCTTTTTGCATCAGTCTGCAAGACCAAATGCATCATGAACCGCATTCATGGCGCGGACACCATCTTTCTCGCTAATCAGAACCGTAATACGGATCTCAGATGTGGAGATCATGTTGATGTTTACGCCCTCATTATAAAGGCTCTCAAACATTTTTGCAGCTACTCCCGGATTACTGAGCATACCTGAACCTACAATGGAAAGCTTGGCAATGCCCCTTTCTGAATGAAGCTCTTTAAAGCCAAGGCGTTCCTTATGCTCTTCCAGAGTGGCAACCGCATCCTCCAGATCATCTTTATTTACTGTAAATGAAATATCTTTAGTTCCTGAGCGTCCAATAGACTGCAGGATAACATCTACATTTATATTTTTCTTTGCAAGAGTATCAAATACTTTAAATGCAACACCAGGCACATCGCGAAGACCCAGCACTGCAATTCTCACAGCATCTGTATCCAGCGCAACGCCGCTGATCAACATTCTTTCCACGCTAACTACCTCCTTAACTACCGTTCCTTCACTGTTATTCAGGCTGGAGCGGACCACAAGGGGCACTCCGTATTTCTTTGCCATTTCCACAGAACGGTTGTGAAGCACGCCCGCTCCTGAAGTCGCCAGATCCAGCATCTCATCGTAGGTGATTTCTTTAAGCTTTCTGGCAGTTGGAACCTTACGCGGATCGGCTGTGTATACGCCGTCCACATCTGTATAAATCTCGCAGGCGTCTGCATGAAGTGCTGCTGCCAGCGCCACTGCTGTGGTATCAGAGCCGCCTCTTCCAAGAGTAGTATAATCGTCATACTTATCTACCCCCTGGAAGCCTGTGACAATTACGATTCTGCGTGCATCTAGTTCACGGCGGATTCGCTCTGTATCGATTCTTTTCAGTCTTGCATTCTGATGGCTGCTTGTAGTATGCATGGTCACCTGAAATGCATTCAGGGAAATGGCAGGAACGCCAAGTGTATGCATGGCCATAGCCATCAGAGATACAGACATCTGCTCTCCAATAGTAAGCAGCATATCCATTTCACGCTTAGGCGGTCTCTCGTCCATATCACGAGCCTTACTGATCAGCTCATCTGTATATTTACCCATGGCTGATAAAACCACCACTACGTCATTTCCTTTTTTGTATTCTTCGATACAACGATTTGCAACATTGAACATACGCTCCTTGTCTGCTACAGAAGTACCTCCGAATTTCTTAACGATCAGCATAGTTTTTCCTTTCACAAAGGGGTCAGTCTTTTACACGGATCATTCCAAGTACATTATCACCAAGTGCCTTAACCCGCTCTTTATACTCGCCCTGTGTCATAAGTCCGGTAATAAAGCCAAACTCTTCGGGAAGGGCATCCGGCTCGATCACTGCATCTACTTTTCCAAATGCCTTGTCCACTTCATCCAAAGAGGTATCTTTTACACGGACAAAGAAACGTCCCTCTACAGAATCCGGATCCATAAGGGTCATCTCTTTATTACTCCAGTTAACAGGAATTGTATCATGAAGATGTCTGGAAGCTTCCACAACATCAGCAACAACTGCACTTGCAGTAGGGAGCTTGCCTGCTCCGCTTCCGTAGAACATAGCATCTCCCAGCATATTTCCATGAACAAAAATGCTGTTGAACACACCGTTTACGCTGTGAAGAGGATTATTCTTTCCTACCAGAAATGGTGCCACAAGCGCATAGAAGGAATCTTCTCCAACTCTCTTGCTAGTGCCAAGAAGCTTAATGTTTCTTCCCATCTCTCTTGCATATTCCATATCCTCTGGTGTGATCTTTGTAATTCCCTCTGTATAAACCTTCTCAAAGTCCAGGAATCTGCCATATGCAAGTGAAGAAAGAATCGCTATCTTACGGCATGCATCCTGTCCTTCCACATCAGCGGTTGGATCTGCTTCTGCGTATCCTTTCTCCTGTGCTTCCTTTAATACGGTATTAAAATCAGCTCCCTCTGTATTCATTTTATCCAGCATATAGTTGGTAGTTCCATTAAGAATTCCCGTAACTTCATCAATCACATCTGCTGTAAGAGAACTGTTCACAGCACGGATAATAGGGATTCCACCGCCGCAGCTTGCCTCAAAAAGAAAGTTAATCTCTTTCTCTTTGGCAATCTCCATCAGCTCCGGGCCGTATTTGGCAACCAGTGCCTTGTTGGAAGTACACACGCTCTTGCCAGCTTCAAGAGCTCTCTTTGCAAAATTATAGGCAGCACCTGTTCCACCCATAACTTCCACTACGATATCTACCTCCGGATCGTTTACGATCTGCTCAAAATCGTGAACAAGAACCTCTTCTACCGGATCACCTGGGAAATCGCGAAGATCCAGAACATACTTGATCTTAATTTCTTCCCCGGCTCTTTTGTTAATGGTCTCATGGTTGGTGCGGATCACTTCCACTACACCGCTTCCAACTGTGCCATATCCTAACACTGCAATATTTATCATCTGTCCGTTACTCCCTGCCTAAAATTTTTAAATAATGGATTCCTTCCATCTGCTCAATGTCGTCCACCATTGCCTCTGCATCTCCTTCACCCTGAAGGATCTGCACGCTTAAAGTAAGAGTGGCGATTCCGCTGATGGGAATACTCTGATGAATGGTCAGAATATTTCCGTGGTTCTGTGCGATTGCGCGAAGAACATTGGACAGGATTCCAGGCTCGTCATCCATCTGTATAATAAATGTGATAGTTTTTCCCTTGGCTTCTTCGTGAAAGGGGAAAATATCATCTTTATATTTATAAAAAGAACTCCGGCTGATTCCAACAGCATCTGCTGCTTCCTGAACAGTAGCCACACGCTTTGATTCCAGAAGCTTCTTGGCAGCTACCACATTCAGCAGCACCTCAGGCACAGCCCGCTCTCTTACTACAAAATACTTGTTCTTATCTGTTGTCTTTGGCATTCTGCGCTTCCTTTTCCGCTATGAACTGTACCTGGCAGCTGCTGTTCTTACTTATTGTTCTGCCGGTTTCTTCGCAAGTGCGATCCATTTCAGATATGCATTGATGAAAATATCAATTGCACCGTCCATAACTGCATCTACATTTCCGGTTTCCTCGTTGGTACGGTGATCCTTAACCATGGTGTATGGCTGCATAACGTAAGAACGGATCTGGTTGCCCCAGCCGATGTCGGTTACCTCACCGCGGATTCCGGAAAGCTTGGCCTCTGCTTCCTGCTGCTTCAGAAGATACAGCTTGGCTTTCAGCATCTGCATAGCCTTGTCTTTATTCATATGCTGAGAACGCTCATTCTGACACTGTACCACGATTCCCGTTGGGAAATGGGTGATACGGATCGCAGATGAGGTCTTGTTGATGTGCTGTCCGCCGGCACCGCTGCTTCGGTAGGTATCAATTCGGATATCCTCGTCGTTGATCTCTACATCCAGGTCTTTCTCAATATCCGGCATTACATCGCAGGATACGAAAGAGGTCTGACGCTTTCCAGCTGCGTTGAACGGGGAAATACGGACCAGACGGTGAACTCCTTTCTCAGACTTCAGAAGTCCGTATGCGTTCTCTCCGTTTACCTGGAAAGTAACGGATTTCACACCAGCTTCATCTCCATCCAGATAGTCCAGTACTTCGATGGAAAAGCCCTTGCGCTCAGCCCAGCGTGTGTACATACGGTACAGCATGCTGCACCAGTCGCAGGCTTCTGTTCCGCCGGCTCCTGCATTCAGCTTAATGATGGCATTCTCGCTGTCATACTCTCCGGAGAGAAGAGTCTTCACGCGGATGCTGTCAAACTGAGCCTGGAACTCGGTTAACATTTCCTGGATCTCCTCGATCATGGACGGATCATTTTCCTCATAGCTCATCTCGATCAGGGTCTCCATATCTTCTTTCTGGGTGATCAGATTCTGATAGGTTTCCATGTCGTCCTTCATGCTCTTTAATTCTTTCATTTTCTTCTGGGATACTTCTGCATTGTCCCAGAAATCAGGCGCTTCCATTTCGCGCTCTAATTCTTCAACCCGCTTTTCCTTGTTAGCCAGGTCAAAGTGAATCCCTCACTTCCACTAATGGTTCTGTGTATGTTGCAAGAATGCTCTTGAACTGGTCTAATTCAACCATAGCTTCACCTTCTTTCTTATATTTCTCCAACAATGCCGCCCACTGGATACAAGGTTTCTTCATGCCTTTGCCCGGCGGCACACAGACTTTCAAACTATACAATAGCATATTTGAGGCAGAATTACAATAAAAAGCGGCAGTGCAGGACAGACTGCTGCAACATTTTCTAAAAACAGGCCTTACTATGACTTGAAATATGAAACTTTTTCTTTTATCATGGATTTGTACAGCAACGATTCCATACTGACTGCATCTATGCAGGAGCTTCACTTTCGCTGTACCGGTATGTATTCGAAATTTTGAAAAATGAGGTAGCTTATTTGAAGAAAAAAGAATTTATATTTATCGGGGCGCTTCTGGCGGTTTCGGTTCTTCTTTGTGTTTATGTGTATGTGCTTCCCCACGTGAAATACGGGTCCATCCAGATTACAGTGGATGGGGAGCTTTACGGTACTTATTCTCTTGGGAAAGACCAGGTGATTGCCATTGGGGATACCAATGTGTGTGAGATCAAAAACGGGGAAGTGAAGATGACAGAAGCCAACTGTCCGGATCATCTTTGCATGAAGCAGCCGGCAGTTGGAAGTGCGGGTGGGTATATTGTATGTCTGCCTAACAAAGTAGTAATTCAGGGAGAGGGAGAGGGCGATGCAGATCCACAGGATTCTGATGGTGGATTTGACGCTGTAGTATAGGATTATGGATCAGAAGAAAACAGCTTATCTTGGGTTGTTTGCGGCGATTGCGATTATTTTTGGATATGTGGAGTCGTTGATTCCGTTTTTCGCGGGGATTCCGGGGATGAAGCTGGGGCTTGCCAATCTGGCAGTGCTTTTTGTGCTGGAGCGGTATACCTGGAAAGAGGCGGCGCTGGTTTCGCTGGTGCGGATTTTTGTTGTTGGATTTCTGTTTGGAAATGGATCCAGTATTATGTATAGTCTGGCGGGGGCAGCTCTTAGTCTGGCTGTGATGGTTTTTGTGAAAAATAAGGTGGGATTCGGGCATCTGGGCGTGAGTGTGGCTGGAGGTGTTTCCCATAATATTGGACAGCTGATGGTGGCGATTCCGGCGACGCATACGGTTGGGCTGCTGTATTATTATGCGCCGGCACTGATGGTGTCGGGAGTTGTCACGGGGCTGCTGATTGGGGTGCTGACACGCGAAGTGCTGAAGAGGATTCCATGAATGAATCGTCCCGTACGCATCTGGGCCTGGCATATTCCACGCTGGTCGGCGCGCTCTTAATGACCAGCTTAGGAATATGCCAGACCCAGATGCTGTGTGTTGAATAAAAACTTGGGACTATACTTTAGTTCTTATATATCTGATAGAAAATCTTTTTTCAAATCTGTCTTAAGAGAAAAAGCTCTCTGCTACACTTACATCTGCAATGTATCCAACCGTTCCTGTCATGAAAATGGTTCCGTCGTCTTTGATGTCGATCTGGATCATGCCGCCTGGCTGGTTTACGTTGATGCGATTTTCCATGAGGCCTTTTTTGTATGCGGCAATGGCTGCTGCGCAGCTTCCTGTTCCGGAAGCTTTGGTGTAACCGGAGCCGCGCTCCCAGATTTCGATGTCCAGGTTGCCCTTATCGATCTGGCGGCAGATCTGTAAGTTTACTTTTTCCGGGAATTCCTCTGCATTTTCTACATATGGTCCAAGTTCTTTCACTTTCTCAGGTGTTACCTGATCCATGAACAGAATGCAGTGCGGATTTCCTACGGTGAGACAGGTTGCCTTGTATTCTTTTCCCTTAAAGGTGAACGGCTCGTCGATCACCTCGCGGATTTCTCCTGTTACCGGAATTTCTTTGGAAAGGAAAGATGCCTTGCCCATGTTCACACGGAATTCCGTTGCTCTGGCGTTTAGGCATTCTACTTCGATGGTTCCGGATAAGGTTTCGATGGCGAATTTTTTCTCTTTCACATATTCATTGTCCATGAGGTATTTTGCAAAAATGCACACACCGTTTCCGCTGATGGCAGCCTCGCTTCCATCGGAGTTGAAAATGCGCATTCCCATTTTTCCATTTATTTCAACTGGACCGTACAGAACACCGTCTGCTCCAAGTCCGAAGCCGCGCTGGCAAAGAAGAGCAATTTTTTTGCCCTGAAGCTGCAGCTGGTTTTTGTTTGCGTCAAGCACCAGATAATCATTTCCAAAGCCCTGATATTTCGTCATGATAATGCTGTCTCTCATTGTTTTATTCCCCTTCTTATCAGAATTTTGATTTCCGTCACGTTTTTATCTACTATCTAGTATATCGTTTATTTTTCCAATGTATATAGGAGAAATTGCGGATTATATTGCAAAAAATGCAATTTTGTGGTTGTGCCAGGAAAGCTTTTGGAATAAAATAAGAAAAAGGAGTGAGAGCATGCAAAACAAACCATTAGATACCTCCGAAATTTCCATAGCATCGGCTGCTGAGATTTCTACAGAAAAAACCGGATATCTGGATCAGGAATTCCGGCTTTTTCATATCAAGGATCAGACCAAGCGCACCTTCGCCTACCATTATCATGATTTTCACAAGGTCATCATCTTTCTGTCCGGCAAGGCAGCTTACCACATTGAGGGAAAATCCTACTATCTGAAGCCCTGGGATATTCTTCTTGTGAACCGGCATGCCATCCACAAGCCGGAGATTGATTTTTCCGTTCCTTATGAGCGTTTCGTGCTTTGGATCCGGGACGATCTTGCCCAGACTGACCTGCTTCGCTGCTTCCAGAAGGCCATCGACCGCAGCTTCAATCTGATCCGTCTGGACTCTGGCACTCAGGAAAAATTAAAGCAGCTGCTCTACGAACTGGAGGCCGCCCTGAAGGATGAAAAATTCGGAAGTGATCTCCTTGGCACTGCCCTTTTCACCCAGTTCATGGTTTATGTAAACCGCATTTTCCTGGAGAAGCAATACATCTACGACACCCGCTCCTACAGCAGCGACTCCCAGATTGAAGAGCTTCTCCGCTACATCAACCACAATCTGACCGAAGACCTCTCCATCGAAACCCTTGCCCGGAAATACTATCTCAGCAAGTACCACATGATGCGCAAATTCAAAGAAGAAACCGGCTACACCATCCACAACTACATCGTAAGCAAGCGCCTGCTCCTTGCTCGTACCCAAATTGCCGAGGGAACCCCCGTCTTAAAAGCAGCCCAGCTCAGCGGCTTCTCCGACTACACCACCTTCTCCCGCGCCTACAAAAAGCAATTCGGCTCCGCCCCCAGCCAACTACAGTAAATTAGTAAATTGCTTTTTTTCCTATTCTCATTACCGATAACCAGCGGCTTTACAATGTATATTCATGTAGCCGTGCATTTCAGGAACGTTGCGACGCACGGCGGTGAATATACATTGTAAAACCGCGTCCGGGAATCTAAATAAATAAAAAGAGCGACTTTCCAGAGACATCTATTCTCCAGAAATTCGCTCTTTATTTTATACGAAATTAAACATTAGCTGTTTTTCTGCCGCAGCACTGTTTGTATTTCTTGCCGCTTCCGCATGGGCACGGATCGTTCGGGTAAACCTTGATCTCTTTACGCTGAACTGGCTTGCGGGCACTGGAATCGTCCTTGTTGGTTCCGGTAACCTTAGCAACCTGCTCACGCTCAATCTTCTGCTCAACATGAACATGATACAGCATTCTGACTGTATCTTCCTGAATGGAAGTAATCATGCTGTTGAACATATCAAATGCAGCCATCTTGTACTCAACAACCGGATCTCTCTGGCCATAAGCAGTCAGGCCGATACCCTGGCGAAGAATCTCCATATCATCAATGTGATCCATCCACTTGCTGTCAATACTCTTCAGAAGGATGACACGCTCAAGCTCACGCAGCTGCTCCGGCTCCGGGAACTCAGACTCCTTAGCTTCATAAAGCTTCACAGCCTCTTCCTTAATAAGATGCTTCATCTCATTCTTTTTCTTGCCTTTTACTTTCTCAGGAGTAAGAGGCTCGATCGGGATGATCTGGCGAAGAACGGTATTGAACTCGTTCAGATCCCACTCTTCTGCATCCACATCATCAGAAAAGCACATATCCACTGCATTGTCTACAATATCTGTGATCATCTTGTAGATGGCATCGCGCATGTTCTCTCCATCAAGAACCTGACGGCGCTCCTTGTAGATGATCTCACGCTGCTCATTATTTACCTGGTCGTAATCAAGAAGATTCTTACGGATACCAAAGTTGTTGAACTCAATCTTCTCCTGTGCCTTCTCAATAGCATTGGAAAGCATCTTGTGCTCGATCTGCTCGTTCTCTGCAACTCCAAGGGAAGTAAATACCTTCATCAGACGCTCGGAACCGAACAGACGCATCAGGTCATCCTCAAGGGAAATGTAAAAACGGGATTCTCCCGGATCTCCCTGACGTCCGGAACGTCCACGGAGCTGGTTATCAATACGTCTGGACTCATGACGCTCTGTACCGATGATCTTCAGACCGCCGGCAGCTCTTGCCACGTCATCCAGCTTAATATCTGTACCACGGCCTGCCATGTTGGTTGCGATGGTAACGGCACCTGCCTGACCAGCCTGTGCTACGATCTCAGCCTCAAGCTCATGGAACTTGGCATTCAGTACATTGTGCTGGATTCCTTCTCTCTTCAGCATACGGCTGAGAAGCTCGGAAGTCTCGATGGTGATGGTACCAACCAGAACTGGCTGCTGTTTCTCATGAGCTTCCTTAACGGACTGAACAACCGCGTTGAATTTCTCCTTCTTGGTCATGTATACCGCATCATCTAAATCCTTACGCTGAACAGGCTTGTTGGTCGGAATCTCAACAACGTCCATTGCGTAGATATCACGGAACTCCTTCTCCTCGGTAAGGGCAGTACCGGTCATACCGCCTTTCTTATCGTATTTGTTGAAGAAGTTCTGGAAGGTGATGGTTGCAAGAGTCTTGCTCTCACGTTTTACCTTAACATGCTCCTTCGCCTCGATTGCCTGATGAAGTCCGTCAGAATAACGGCGGCCCGGCATAATACGTCCGGTAAACTCATCGACGATCATAACCTCGTCGTCTTTTACAACGTAATCCTGGTCACGGTGCATCAGGTTATGGGCACGAAGTGCAAGGATAATGTTGTGCTGGATCTCAAGGTTCTCCGGATCTGCAAGGTTCTCAATATTAAAGAATTTCTCAACCTTCTTCACACCCTGCTCAGTAAGGTTGACAATCTTGTCTTTCTCATTTACAACGAAGTCTCCGGTCTCAATAACTTCCTCGCCCATGATAGCTGCCATCTTGGTCATCTCATGGCTGGCTTCTCCACGCTCCAGCTGCTGTGCAAGAATATCGCAGACCTCATACAGCTTGGTGGACTTGCCGCTCTGACCGGAAATGATCAGAGGGGTACGCGCCTCATCAATCAGGATGGAGTCGACCTCATCGATGATACAGTAGTGAAGATCACGCTGTACCAGCTGCTCCTTGTAGATAACCATGTTATCACGAAGGTAATCGAATCCAAGCTCGTTATTGGTAACATAAGTAATGTCGCAGTTGTATGCTGCACGGCGCTCTTCCGGCTTCATATCGTTCAGTACAACACCAACGGTAAGACCAAGGAATCTGTGAACCTGTCCCATCTCCTCAGCATCACGCTTAGCCAGGTAATCATTGACAGTTACAACGTGAACGCCCTTGCCTTCCAGCGCATTCAGGTAGGATGGAAGTGTGGCTACCAGGGTCTTACCTTCACCAGTCTTCATCTCAGCGATACGTCCCTGATGAAGAACGATACCACCGATCAGCTGTACCTCGAAGTGCTCCATTCCAAGTACTCGCTTGGCAGCCTCACGGACGGTAGCAAATGCCTCTGGCAGAAGGTCATCCAAGGTTGCTCCTTCTTCCAGACGTTTCTTATATTCTCTTGTCTTACCGCGAAGTTCTTCGTCGGTTAATTTCTGCATTTCAGGACGCAGGTCTTCAATTTTCTTAACGAGAGGCATGATACGCTTAACCTCTCTCTGACTGCGGCTTCCGAAAACTTTTGAAAACATGTTCATTTAGCTCTTAACTCCTGTCTATATTTTTAGATGTCATATTGTGGAATATGACGGATTTCTTTTCCTGTAATATTATACAATTTGTTTAACATACCAGCCTATTTTAGCACTTTTTCCGTAGGAAAACAATAAATATTTGATGAACAAACTATGTCTGAAAGGTTTTATGGAAAATAATATGGTATACTAATGGAAATCAGATGAATTTTTTCAGGAGAATTTGGACAAATGATCTATCTTTTCGAGGAACTTGATATTTTTTCACAAGAACAGCTGGAACGGGGCCTTCCTCTGCTGCCCCCAAAACGAAGGGAATATGTGCTGCGATTTAAGCAGGCTGCAGATCAGAAGCAGTCCGCGGTGGGCTGGCTTCTTCTGGCTTATGGAATGAGGCAGGAATACGGAACGAAAAAAATTCCGGATTTCCAGAAAACCGCCTCAGGAAAACCTTTTTTTGCCGGGAAAAATATGCCCTTTTTTAATCTCAGCCACAGCGGATCCTTTGTGGGCTGCGGACTGCACAGGGAAGAAATCGGGCTGGATATTCAGAAGCTGACGCCTGCTAAGCCATTCCTTGTGCAAAGGGTCTGCACGGATGAGGAACAGGCATCTGTGAAGTCTGATCTTAATTTCTGCCGGATCTGGGCCATGAAGGAAAGCGTGGGAAAGCTGACCGGGGAAGGGATTACGAGCAGCTTCCGGGATATTCTGGTGCTTCACCCGGAGATTCATACCCGTGCTATTCCCCTGGAAAACGGCGCCGGATTCCTGGCCTACAGCACTTATAGCGGACAGGAACTGCCTGTTATGAAAGTATCTGCGAAGCAGCTGCTGGCAGAGCTTTCGTAATTCCCTGCTTCAGAGCAGTTTTGAAAAAGTCCGTCTGCAAGCTGCTTTGAGTAAAAAGTCCCGGAAGCATAGCCTCCGGGACTCTCATATTTCCTCTATTTAATTTTCAATTTAGGAAGCTGTTGTCCTTAATCTTCCGGCTCAATCAATCCATAGGTGCTGCCTTTACGTTTGTAAACAACATTCACCTGATCGGTCTCTGCATTGCAGAATACGAAGAAATTATGTCCAAGAAGCTCCATCTGAACACATGCATCTTCCGGATACATAGGCTTGATATCAAATTTCTTGGTACGGATGATCTTAACTTCCTCATCCTCCTCATATTCCTTATCCAGGTATGCCTTCTGGAAGCTGGCTGCTGCCTGCTGCTTGTCTACAATCTTGTTCTTGTATTTCCTGAGCTGACGTTCGATTACTTCCTCAACAAGGTCGATTGACACATACATGTCGTTGCTGACCTGCTCGGAACGGATGATGTTGCCCTTAACCGGGATCGTCACCTCAATTTTCTGTCTTTCTTTTTCTACACTAAGAGTTACGACAACTTCAGTGTCAGGAGTGAAATACCTTTCCAGTTTACCGAGCTTGTCCTCAACTGCTGTACGAAGCCCGTCTGTCACTGTGATGTTCTTTCCGCTGATAATGAATTTCATGCTTCCATCCCCTTTGCTGTTTGATGGCTATATTATAACACATTAATTCAGAAATTAACATCATTTTCTGAAAAAATTACGAATTTTTTCACAAACTTGCCGGATACTTTTCCAAAAGCAGCGAAATTTTCACTCACTTGTAATTTTCCCACTCTATTTTATGTCAGGTTTGACATAGTCAGAACTGTAGGATTAAAGTTCTCCAATCAAATTTGTAAAGGGTATGGTTCCACCGAACAGATCCAGTGCGCTTCCCACTGTTACATCCACTTTTCCCCTGGCCGCCTGCTTCAGAATCTGGATGTCTTCCATGCTGCCAACGCCGCCTGCGTAGGTTACTGGATGTCCCTTATATTCGCCCAGCAGCTTTGCTAGGGGAACTTCTACGCCTTTGGCTTTGCCTTCCACATCTACTGCGTGGATGAGAAATTCATCGCAGTATCCGCCCAGTTTTTCCATCAGGTCCAAGGTTACCTGTTCTTCTGTAAATTTCTGCCAGCGGTCTGTGACCACGTAGTAGGCATTCCCTTTTTTCCGGCAGCTGAGATCCAGGACCAGGTGCTCTTTGCCTACTGCCTGTACCATTTTCTCCAGGTTTTCCCAGGAGATGTGACCGTCGCGGAAAACATAGGAGGTGACGATCACATGGCTGGCGCCTGCATTTAAGTATTCTGCGGCATTGTCCGGGGTTACGCCGCCTCCAAGCTGCAGGCCGCCGGGATATGCGCCAAGTGCAAGAAAGGCCTGCTTTCTGGTTGCTTCAAAGTATTCGGAATCTGCGCGGTTCAGAAGTATGATGTGGCCGCCTTTCAGGTCTTTTTCTTTATATAAAGATGCATAAAAGGCTCCGTCCTGCTGGGAAACAAAGTTCTCCTGTGCCTGGTTTCCTGTATCCCGAAGGCTTCCACCTATGATCTGCTTTACTTTTCCGTTATGTATATCGATACATGGTCGAAATCTCATGATCTTCCTCCTTGTCATTGGATGTCAAACCTATTATTTACTTGAATCTTCTGTTAATAATAGCATTCAACTAATTCTTATGCAAATATTAATTGATCTGCATATAAATAAAGCGCTGAACAAAGCTTTTATCTGCTTCATCCAGCGCTATCTCTTACTCCTTATCTTCCGTCTGCGGCATTGCCTGCCGCATCACCAACATCTTCCACGGCATTTCCTACACCTTCCCCGATGTCCCGGACGCCGTCTGCCACACCGTCTCCTAAGTCTTCCACGCCCTCGCCAATGGCGCCGGAAACGGAATTGTTGTTCTCGGTTACATTGTTACCAGGAACTGCAGTGCCGTCATTTGCGGTGTTTGCATCATCCGGTACTGCTGTATCGCCAGCCATGTTACCGTCTGTTCCGTTGTTTCCATCATCGTTTCCATTATTGTCCGCGTCATCTGTCAGGTTGTCCTCTGCGGCTCCATCTCCTACGTTATCTATACCGTCATTTGCGGTGTTTGGAACCTCGTCCGCCGCGTTGTTGTTATTGCCGCAGGCGGTAAGCATACATAATGTAAATACCAGCAAAGCACTTATGAGCATACGTTTTGTTTTTTTCATCTCATCTGTCTCCTTTTCTTAAGAATATTTTCAGCTGAAAATACTGCTGCTTTGTATTCCTAATATGTACAGATGAGCAAAAACTATTCTGGCATAATTTTCCATTTATATGCTGCCGATCTACCTCAGGCAGGCATGAAACATCTTACAGCAGCAAAGCCTCCATCACCGCATAATAACATTCCACACCCCCGAAAAGCTGAGTCAGCTCCACATACTCATCCACCGTATGAGCCAGGTCTTCCCTGGAAGGGCCAAGTCCGATGGTGGGAATTCCTTTTTCGCCTGCATAGTGGCTGCCGTTGGTGCAAAAGCTATACTGGGTAAGTTCCGGATCGTAGCCTGCCTCCCGGACTTTTCCAAGAATTTTCTGAATATAGTCTTCTTTTGGATCATAGTACCAGCCCGGGAAAAAGCGCTCACCCTGAATTTCCGCGTCCGTATAGCATTTCTCTTTTCCAACAGAAAAGGAAGCCTTTGCCGAAAACTGAGGATCTTCTTTTTCCAGCCTTGCAATCAGTTCCTTAACAGGAGCCAGGACGCTTTCTTTCGTCTCACCGGTGAGAAGCCGACGGTCCAGGGTGGCACGGCAGTACTCCGGCACCACCGAAGCTCCTGGATATGGGGAAGAAATAATATCCGTCACTTCCATGATTCCTTTTCCAAGCTGCTCATGGACAGGTGGTTGAAGCTTGTCTAATTCACTGATCAGCCTGCACATTTTCTTCACCGCATTCACGCCCTTTTCCGGGTTTGCGGAATGAGCTGCTTTTCCAAAGGTTTCCAGAAGGATTTCTGCCCTTCCCCGCTGTCCGGTCTTAATGTTCAGCCCTGATGCTTCACCGATCACAACATAGTCTGGATTCACCAGTTCACTGATACTTCTGGCCGCTACGCCCTCGAAGCATTCCTCGTGAACCACACCTGCTGTATGGATTTCCCCGGCAAAATTCTTTCCGTGGTCTTCCAGGAAATATGCTGCTGCGCAGAAAAATGCCGCCACAGCCCCTTTCATATCAGAGGTTCCTCTTCCATATAATTTGCCGTCCTCTACCACTGGCACGAAAGGATCATGGCTCCAGACCTCTTTATTGTCTGCCGGAACCGTATCCATATGTCCATCAAACAAAACTTTTCTGCCAGGTTTCGTGCCTTTGATCTGTCCGATCACATTTCCGTATTTGTCAGTTGTGATCTGGTCAAATTTCTTCTCCTTCATGAAATCCTTCAGTGCATCTGCAACGCCCTTTTCCTCGCCGGAATAACTTCGGATAGAAATCAGTTTTTTGCAAAGAGCAAGGACTTCCTCTTTTCTTTCTTCGGTCAGTTTCATGGCTTTCCTTCCTTTTCAATTTCCAGAGCGTCTCTGGAGTACTCCGCTTTTTGAATTTCGGTACTGATCTTTCTCCACTGCAATCTCCCCGCCAACCAGTACGTAATCAAATCCGGTGCAGTACTGATCCGGGTTCTGGAAATCTGCGTGAATCTGAAGCTTGTCCAGATGAAATACGTTTATATCTGCTGGCATTCCTTTTTGGAGTATCCCACGGTTCAGGCCCAGAACGGCGGCTGGTTTTGCTGTCATTTTATACACGGCTTCTTCTATGGAAAAAACATTCCGGTCTCTTACATAATCGGTTAGAAGCTTCGGAAAAGCGCCGTAAACTCTTGGATGATATTTTCCGCCAGCCGGATATATGGCATCGGAGATCAGGTTTGCGCGGCTGTCCTTCAGAAAATAAAGCATATCCTCCTCGGAGGCGATGGTATCCAGCATGGTAACCTGACAGCGCTCCGCAAGAAGAATGTCGTAAAGGGTATCATAAGGATCTTTTCCCAGCTGCTTCGCAATAGCCGAAATGGACTGGCCTGCATAGCTTCCAAACTGCTGCGTATGCAAGGTACTGGCATAAATCCGCTCAAAGCCAGCCAGTTCCACAATGTTTTCAAAAATATCCGAGGGCTGCTGCAGTACTTTGGTAATTTCCTTCCGGCATGCCGGGTCTGCCAGTCTCGCACAGATGGCGTCTGTGCCGCCCTCCTGAAACTGCGGAGGAAGCAGATGTACCAGCTGGGTGGAACCTGTCAGATAGGGATACAGATCAAAATCCACTTTCACGCCCCGCTCTGCCGCCTGATCAAACAGCTGCAGGATCTTCACAGGCGTATCGCCCCAGTTTTTCTGTCCGATGCATTTCAGATGGCTTACATGCAGCGGAATCTGAAGTTCCTCCGCTACTGAAATCACCTCCTGCAAAGCCAGAAGGATTCCGTCCCCTTCGTTGCGCACATGGGTGGTAATGGGAATTCCAGTTCCTTTCAACGGCTGCAGTGCCTGCGCAAGCCCATCCCTGTCATATTCAAATTCCGGTGCATAGGCGACTCCAAGGCTGACTCCAAGAGCGCCGGCTGCAAGGGATTCCTCCAATGCATTCCAAACCTGGTGCATTTCCTCATCAGACAGCTTTCCGGGGGCATAGCCCTTTACTCCGGCACGAATGGTTCCGTTTCCGGCAAGCATTCCAGTGTTGACGCTGCGTTTCTCTTTGGAAAGAGCAGCCAGGTAGGATGACATGGTTGACATAACGTCTGCCTGTCCCTGCCGAACTTCTCCCGTAACGCTGCTCAAAAAACCTGCAATCTCTTCTCTAAACTTCTCCCCGACTGGCGCCACAGACAGTCCGCAGTTTCCATTTACCACAGTGGTAAGCCCCTGCCTGTTCAAAAGCTCATCATCACCATTTCCAAAAGCCTGCCAGTCGCCGTGCCTGTGAATGTCAATAAAGCCGGGGGTTACATACCCACCGGCCGCATCCAGGACACATTTTCCGGAGAAGTCAGAGGGGACTTCAATGTGCTCCCCCACTTCCTCAATTTTACCATTTTTTACTGCCAGATCGCCGTAAAAAGGCTTTTCATTCTTTCCATTTACGATCCAGCCGTTTTTGATTATGTAGTCCATCCTGAATTATCTTTCCTCAACTTTCCTGATAAACTGACGAATACGCTCATTCTTTGGATGTTCAAAAAATTCTTCCGGAGACGCATCCTCCACGATCACGCCATCTTCCATAAACAAAATCCTGTCTGCAACCTCCCGGGCAAAATTCATCTCATGGGTTACAATTACCATGGAAACGCCCTCTGCTGCTACCTTACGGATGACGTTTAATACCTCTCCAACCAGTTCCGGATCCAGTGCACTTGTAGGCTCATCGAAAAGGATCACTTCCGGATCCATGGCCATAGCTCTGGCAATTGCAACCCTCTGCTGCTGTCCGCCGGAAAGGTTCTTCGCCATGGCATCCTCCCTGCCTTCCAGGCCAACCATTTTCAGAAGCTCCTTGGCCCGGGTGACAGCCTCCTGCTTTGGAACCTTTTTCACATGGACAGGTGCCTCGATCACATTCTGCAGAACACTCATATGGGTAAACACATTAAATCTCTGGAACACCATTCCAATATGCTGTCTCAGCTGGTGAAGCGCCTGGCCGGAGTCCACTGATTTTCCCATGTAATCAATCTCACCGGAATCATAGGTTTCCAGCTGGTTGATGCAGCGGAGAATGGTGGATTTGCCGGAACCGCTGGGTCCCAGAATTGCGATCTTTTCCCCTTTGTGGATGTCGAAGCTGATTCCTTTAAGTACTTCCAGATCTCCGAAGCACTTGCTGATATTTTTTACGCTTAAGATTACGTCCTCTGCCATTTATGCCATCCTCCTTTCCAGAACTCCTGCAAGCTGGGTAAATATAGTTGTCAGGATCAGGTACAATACCGCAACCGCTATGTACGGCTCAAAATAATGGAAAGAATTGTAGGCGATCAGAGTTCCCTCCCTGGTAAGCTCTGTCAGTGTTATGGCTGATAAAATGGAGGTATTCTTAATGGTTGCAATAAACTGGTTCACCAAAGGCAGAATACAGATCTTGGTTGCCTGGGGTGCCACGATCCGGAGCATCTCCAGATGCCAGGGCATTCCCAGAGCCTTGGCTGCTTCTCTTTGTCCAGGGTCAATAGCATGGATACTATAAAGCTGTGCGATCCTTGCCACGATCTTCACGCGGCTGTCGCGCATCAGCGCCAGCACTACGCCAAGAACCGTACCAAATATAAGCGTCAGAATCGATATTTCCATCGTCACTGCACATCCATGAAGCAGTGATGACATTTTGTCAAATACAAGTGACCATTTCAATGTTACCATACTATTTACCCTGTGACCAGTAAAGATAGCCGGTTTATCCTTTCTTTCTTACTTTTTTGTTACTGCTCACAGTAACACGTTTTTCTGCCTTGTTCTTATCTTATTCTGCAGTATCCTCTGCTGCGGAAGCGGCTTCCTCTCCATCTCCGGAAGCATCGATCCATTTTGTCCACAGTGCATCGTAAGTGCCGTCTGCATAGTAGTCGTCAATGCACTCGTTGATAAATGCAAGCAGGTCATCTTTTCCTTTCTGTACTGCAATTGCATTCTCTGCATGTGTGAATGGATCACATACGATCTTGGTTCCCTCATATTCCTGGGAAAGGATCTTCTGATTCAGAAGGTCATTGACTACAACATCCACACGGCCTGCAAGAAGATCGGAAACGCATCCAACGGTATCTTTATACTGAACGATTTCATAAGAAACATCCGGGTTTTCATCCAGGAAGCTCTGTGCCACATTGTAGGAGGTTGCACCTTCCTTTACTGCTACCTTCAGGCCATCACAGTCAGCCAGGCTCTTGATGGTGTCTGCATATTCGGAATCTTCTTTTACCGCAAGGATCATACCGCTGTCGCAATAGGATTTGGACATGTCCACGACCTCGCAGCGCTCATCTGTTTTATACATGGCTGCGATGGAAAAATCATATTCTCCGTTCTGGATGGATGGAACAATGGACTGGAATTCCATGTCTGTCACTTCCATATCCACCCCCAGCTTATCTGCAATATACTGAGCCAGGTCAATGTCAAACCCTACAATATTGTTGTCGTCATCACGGTACTCAAAAGGTACATAAGTTCCGGTTGCTACTGTGATCACGCCTTTTTCCTTGATTGCTTTAATGTTGTCTCCTTTTTCCCAGTCTACTGCTGCAGTGTCATCTGTACTCTCTGCATATACCGGAGTAAAAGCGGTCATGATCATAGATGCTGCTGTAAGAAGTGCCATTGCTTTTGCTGTTTTTCTCATAATGATTTCTCCTCTCTGACTCTCGCCGGTACAGATAGCCTGCGCAGAAAATACTATCTTATCTTCCAGCTGATGATACGCAAAAAGGCCGCCTGACGGCAGCCCTTTCTGCAAATAAAAAACGGAGCAAACCACTTAGTAGTTTGCTCCGTTGCAACTTGTTATGGTGGAATTATAGCAAACAGATTCCTGTCTGTAAATCCATAAATTCAACAATTTTTTTGTATGACTTTTACTTTTTTTGTATATCTTAGCCAGCGATCACATCGCTCATATCGTATCTTCCGGCTGGTTTTCCGGCAAGATATTTGGCTGCTTCTACAGCGCCTTTGCCAAATATTGCCTTAGAATATGCGGTATGCTTGAACTCGATTACTTCGTCCTGGCCGGCAAAAATTACCTCATGCTCTCCAACGATAGAGCCGCCGCGCACTGCAGAAATACCGATTTCCTTAGCATCGCGCTTCTCTCTTCTCTGGCTGCGGTCATATACATAATGATACTGATTGTCCATTGCCTCATTCAGGCTGTCTGCAAGGGCAAGGGCAGTTCCGCTTGGGGCATCCACCTTCAGGTTGTGATGCTTCTCCACGATCTCCATGTCAAAGCCGGCTGTTGCCAGAACTTTGGCAGCATCCTGAACCAGCTTCAGAAGAGTGTTGATTCCAAGGGACATGTTGGCAGATTTGAGAACTGCGATCTTCTTCGCACTCTCTTCTACTCTGGCAAGCTGCTCCTCGCTTAAACCTGTGGTGCAAAGAACAACCGGCATATTTCTTTTCTCACAATAATCCATCAGCTTGTCAAAAGCCTTGGGTGAGGAAAAATCGATGACAGCATCTGCCTCTACCTGGCACTCATCAATATTTGTGAATACCGGATAGCTGTTTTTCCCCTGGTCTGCAATGTCAATTCCTGCTACGATCTGGGCATTGGGATCCTTCTCAACGATTTCGGAGATAACCTGTCCCATGTGACCATTGCATCCGTGCATAATAATTTTAACCATTGTAATTACTTCCTCTCTTATGCAAGCTTAATTCCGTAATCTGTAAGAGCCTTCTTCAGTCTCTCCTCATTCTCTGTCTCCATCTCGCAAAGAGGCATACGGGTCGGTCCGACCTTCCATCCCATCAGGTTCAGGGCAGTCTTAACCGGAATCGGGTTTACCTCGCAGAACAATGCGTTGATCAGCGGAACAGCATCCAGCTGAAGCTTGGCAGCACCTGCAAGATCACCTTCCATAAATTTCATAACCATGTCATGGGTGTTCTTCGGAGCAACGTTGGATAATACGGAGATTACACCAAGTCCTCCAAGAGAAAGGATCGGAAGTACCTGATCATCATTTCCGGAATAAAGCTCAAGGCATCCGTCAGCCATGGACATCATCTTGGCGATCTGGGAAAGATCTCCGCTTGCAGCCTTGATTCCTACAATGTTCTTCACATTCTTGGCAAGTGTGACTGCTGTGGCAGGCTGGATATTGCAGCCTGTACGGCTTGGTACGTTATACATAATGATCGGAGTATCCGGCACGGAATTCGCAATCTCTGTGTAGTGACGGATCAGTCCCTTCTGGCTTGCCTTGTTGTAATATGGAGTTACGATCAGAAGAGCGTCAGCTCCGTAAGAAGCAGCTTCCTGAGACATCATAATTGCAGTCTCTGTACAATTGGAGCCTGTACCTGCGATTACAGGAACTCTTCCGGCTACCTTGTCAATTGCGAATTTGATCGTCTGAAGATGCTCTCCATGTGTCAGGGTAGAAGACTCGCCTGTGGTACCGCAGATAATGATCGCATCTGTACTGTTGGCAATCTGGTACTCCAGAAGTTCTTCCAGTTTCTCATAATTTACTTTTCCATCTTCATGCATGGGGGTTACGATTGCAACGCCTGCGCCTTTGAAAATTGCCATTTTACTTCCTCCTATTCATCCTTGTGTATCGTTTCAGCAGTTTAGAGCATGTTTAAAAAAGGCTCTAGAGCGTGTTTGAAAAATCATTCCCGCAATCTGCACGCCCGGTCAGACCAGCGGCATTTTATCTCTTTCGAGAGTGGTAATGGTAGTCACACGGTCTACATAATCCAAGAGACCTTGGTCTACCCGGTTGCCTGTGAGAATAATATGCATAGATTCGTCCTTCTGCTTCAGAAGCTCGGTAACCATATCCACAGTTGCGATATGCTTATCCAGAAGTCCAAGGATCTCGTCCAATACCAGAAAATCGCATTCCTGGGTTGCAATTACCTTGCGGGCAAAATTTAGTCCATTCAGAATATTGCGTTTCTCTTCTGCCTGCTCTTCCTCATTTAACTGGTCGTAGCAGGTCTCCATCTTCTCGAAGCGGAAGATCTTGATGTCCAGCTGATCCAGTTCTTCCAGGAAATCCAGCTCGCGCCGTTCATTTCCCTTCAGGAACTGAATGATGATCACGCTCTTGCCCTGAGAAGATGCGCGCAGTGCCTGACCAATTGCCAATGTGGTCTTGCCTCTGCCATTTCCGCAATAAACCTCTGCCATTTCTTTTTCCATACTGATTCCTCTTATTGTTGTTAAAAATAATAGTAACTGTTCAGTACCTTTACAGCTACGCGCAAAATGCGCCATTCTTAATATGCTTATATTACCGCAAAACTGCCAGAAATGCAAGCTATGCTTTTTTCATGGCTATGCACTGTCTTTTTGCCGTTACTGTTCACTGGTAACATTCCGCGAGGTGTTTTTTGTAAACAAAGTTCACAGAAAACCCGAGAATTGCAGCGCGAAATCATGCGAATGCATGATTTCTGTGCATCGCGAAGCGTGTTACTGATCACGGAGTGAACAGTAACTTTTTGCCTGGAAATCAGCTGGGTGGAGCCAGTTTTTATACATATTCCAGCTTGCTTACGGAGACCTCGTAGGCGGTTCGCTTCTGGGTCTCGTTTTCCCCAATCCGCTTCATGTATTCCCGGCTCTGGATTCTGCCCCAGATCAGCACATGTCCGCCTACCTCAAAGGCAGATGCGTAGCGGGCATTTCGTCCCCAGCAGATACAGGGTATGTAGTCTGATTTCCCATAGGGGCGGTTTACAGCAAGAAGGAGGTCCGCGATTTCCCTTCCAAGCGGGGTTTTGCGGTAAACCGGAGGCTTGCAGATATATCCGTCCAGGAAAATCTGGTTCACTGGCGTCATCGCCTCTTCTTCCTCAATAAAGCGCAGCTCCCGGGCAAATGCGGAAAGCACCAGGCGGTTATGCTTCTCCTCATGTCTGTTATAGGAACGGAACTGTCCGTGGATTTCCACATACTGTCCCACATAATCCTGTGTAACGTCTACCAGTCGTTCAGATACCATCACAGGGATCCGGTCCTGAGAGTCACTTAGTCTTTTCACAAGAAGCTCCATTGTGTAAAAGCCTTCGCCGTAAACCTGGTGACTGAATGAAAAACCTGTTGTGATCTTTCCTGTGATGGAAACCTGATTGTTTTCAATAATTTTATCTGCCATGATGTAGTTCTCCTTCCTCTTCTCACTTTTTTCTGCAGACTTTCCCGGCATCCCGTTTATATCTGGGATACTTGTCTTACTTGTTGGTCTATAAAATCTATGAGAGGATGCACGCATTTAGAACCAGAAATTTTAAAAAAATTTTTTTAACACCTTGTAATCTGCGAAAAATGTGGTAAACTGGGAATTTGGTTACTGTTCACTTCGTTCACAGCAACCGCTACGCGATGCACAGAAATCATGCAAGCATGATTTCGCGCTGCATTTCTCGGGTTTTCTGTGAACTCTGTTCACAAAAAACACCTCGCGGAACACATCCAACGGACAGTATCTGACTATAGACAATGCACAATAATCACATTATAATTAATTAAGGAAAGAAAGCGACAGAACCTCTTCTGCCGCGATAAAGAAAGGATTTCGATTTTTATGAAGACGAAACGCGAAGATGTACGTAACGTAGCCATCATTGCCCACGTTGACCATGGTAAAACCACACTGGTAGACCAGCTGCTGAAGCAGAGCGGTGTTTTCCGTGCCAACCAGGAGGTTCAGGAACGTGTCATGGACTCTAATGACATTGAGAGAGAGCGTGGTATCACAATTCTCTCCAAGAACACAGCAGTTCATTACAAAGACACAAAGATCAACATTATCGATACCCCAGGACATGCTGACTTCGGCGGCGAGGTTGAGCGTGTACTGAAAATGGTAGACGGCGTTATCCTTCTGGTTGATGCTTTCGAAGGTGCCATGCCTCAGACCAAATTCGTTCTGAAAAAAGCTCTTGAGCTGGATCTGCACGTAATCGTCTGCATTAACAAAATAGACCGTCCGGAAGCAAGACCGGATGAGGTTGTAGATGAGGTACTTGAGCTTCTGATGGACCTTGGTGCTTCTGATGAGCAGCTTGACTGTCCGTTCCTGTATGCATCTGCAAAGACCGGACATGCTGTTCTGGATCTGAAGGATACACCGGAGAACATGGAGCCTCTGTTTGAGGCAATTCTGAAATACATCCCTGCTCCGGAAGGAGACCCGGATGGAGATACTCAGGTACTGATCAGTACAATTGATTACAATGAGTATGTTGGACGTATCGGTGTTGGTAAAGTTGAGAGCGGTACTATTTCTGTGAACCAGGAGCTTACCCTTCTGAACCATCATGACCCGGACAAGAAACAGAAGGTTAAGATCAGCAAGCTTTATGAGTTTGACGGTCTGAACAAGGTTGAGGTAAAAGAAGCAACCATCGGATCTATTGTTGCAATTTCCGGTATTGCGGAGATTCATATTGGAGATACTCTTTGCGGCGGCGACAACCCGGAGGCAATTCCGTTCCAGAAGATTTCTGAGCCTACTATCGCTATGAACTTCCTGGTAAATGACAGCCCGCTTGCAGGACAGGAGGGTAAATACATTACTTCCCGTCATCTCCGTGACAGACTTTACAGAGAGTTAAATACAGATGTCAGCCTTCGTGTTGAGGATACTGAGACAACTGAATGCTTTAAGGTTTCCGGACGTGGTGAGCTTCATCTTTCCGTTCTTATTGAGAATATGAGACGTGAGGGATATGAGTTTGCAGTCAGCAAGCCGGAGGTTCTTTACAAAATTGACGAGCGCGGCAAGAAGTTAGAGCCAATGGAGATCGCTTATATTGATGTTCCGGAGGAGTTTTCCGGTACTGTAATCCAGATGCTTAGTGAGCGTAAGGGTGAGCTTCAGGGAATGAGTACTGCAAGCGACGGTTCTGTTCGTCTTGAGTTCCACATTCCTTCCCGTGGACTGATTGGTTTCCGTGGAAACTTCCTGACTTCTACTAAGGGTACTGGTATTATCAATACTATTTTTGACGGATATTCTCCATATAAGGGAGATTTCCAGTATCGTAAGCAGGGATCCCTGATCGCATTTGAGGGCGGCGAGGCTGTTACTTATGGTCTGTTCGCAGCTCAGGAGCGTGGTACTTTGTTTATCGGACCTGGCGCAAAGGTTTACAGCGGTATGGTTATCGGACAGAATGGTAAGGCAGAGGATATTGAGCTGAATGTCTGCAAGACCAAGCATCTGACTAACACTCGTTCCTCTTCTGCTGATGAGGCGCTGAAGCTGACTCCTCCGAGAGTTCTCAGCCTGGAGCAGGCTATCGAGTTTATCGACACCGATGAGCTCCTGGAGGTTACTCCTACCAGCCTTCGTATCCGTAAGAAGATTCTGGATTCCCGTGACAGGAAGAGAGCTTCTATTAAGAAGAATGCATAAGAAATTATAATAAAAAAAAGCAGATAGGTCTTAGCTGGGTGAGTTAAGATTTATCTGCTTTTTTATTTTTATATTCGCATAAGTTGGCGGAGTGTTGCGACGACCTGCGATGAATATACCTTGTGAACTCGCGTCCGGGCAACGATTTCTTCACTAAGCCACTCTAAAGCTCCTTCTTCAGCTTATAAAAATCCTTTACAGCCTTCCACCCGATCTTCACGATCTTTTTCACGTTGATGGAATTGGTTCCGCCTTGTCGGGGTTTGAAGGTGATGTCGATGAACTTTACTTTTTCTTTGTAGTGGACAAAGTATGTGGTGAACATGATGTTGGGGATGTTGAAATCCTCTGGCAGCTTGCCGATGTATTTGGCCACCAGGTCTGTTTTCATCAGGCGATAGGGCGCATTGGCGTCGGACACTTTTACCCCGAAGATCATTCTCAGGAGAAAACACACTACATTCTCCACAAACTTCCGTGACTTGCCGTCACCGCGAACAGAACGTGTGCCGATCACCGCATCATAGCGGCCTCTCTGGTTCCAGAAGGGCTCGAATTCATCCGGGTTGGTCTGTCCGTCAGAATCAGTCTGGAAAATGTAATCTGCATGATTCTGAATAGCATAGCGGTATCCATAAAGAACTGTAGGACCATGTCCACCATTTGGTTTGTCCAGAGGAATAAGCAGGGGACGTGATGCGGCGCATTTTTGCAGAAGCTGGTATGTATGATCCTTGCTTCCGTCATTGATGATCACAAGCCTGGATTTGCCTTCATCATTGTGCCGCTCCACCACCGGATACCACTGGTCAATGGTTCTCTCAATATTCGCAGATTCGTTATACGCTGGAATTACGATATATAAACTGGACATAATCCCCTCCGATTTTCTAAATTTTATTTCAGTCCAAATTCCTCTGCCAGTTTTGCAAACTGCGGCAGAGAATTCATAATAGTCTCATAAGATACGCAGTAAGCCAGTCTCACATATCCAGGGCATGCGAAAGAACTTCCCGGTACCATAAGAATGTTGTATTTCTTGCCAGCTTCGCAGAATGCTTTTTCATCTGCAACAGGGGATTTCACGAAAAGATAAAAAGCACCCTGCGGCTTAATGCATTCGAAACCGAGATCCTTCAGGCCATTATAAAGAGCAAGACGGTTCTTATCATAAGCTGCCACATCAACCTCTGCATCCACACATTTGGCAATTACCTTCTGGATCAAAGACGGTGCGTTGACACAGCCAATGGTACGGTTTGCAATAGCTGCTGCCGCAATCAGCTCTTCACTTCCATCTGCCTCATTCGGGATAACCAGATATCCGATACGCTCTCCCGGCAGGGAAAGGGATTTGCTGTAGGAATAGCCAACAATGGTATTTGCATAGTATTTCGTCAGATAAGGAACCTGCACGCCGTCGTAAGCCAGCTCTCTGTACGGCTCATCCGAAATCAGATAAATCACGGTGCCAAATTCCTTCTGCTTCGCTTCCAGAATCTCTGCCAGCTTCTTGATAGTTTCCTCGGAATAAACAACTCCAGTTGGATTGTGAGGGGTATTCACAATGACAGCACGGGTCTTCGGTGTGACTTTCTCCTCAAATTCCTTCAGGTTCGGCTGGAAGGTGGCGGTATCCGGTGAAATTTCCACAAGCTTGCCGTCATAATTCCTTACATATGCACCGTACTCCAGGAAATAAGGTGCAAAAACAATGACTTCTTCCCCAGGATTCAGGATTGTTTTAAAGGCTACGTTCAGTCCGCTTGCCGCTCCAACTGTCATAATCAGGTTCTTTGCCGCAAAGGAAGTTCCAAATCTGCGGTTCAAAGATTCTGCGATGGTCTGGCGCACATCCTCGAAACCTGCATTACTCATATATCCATGAAGAATGGTAGGTTCCTCCTCATTTACCAGGTCAATGATTGCCTGGCGCACACAGTCCGGAGCCGGAACGCTTGGATTTCCAAGGCTGAAATCAAACACATTCTCCGGTCCGTAAATGGCACGAAGACGGTTTCCTTCCTCAAACATCATACGGATTGCAGAATTGTTTTTTACGTAAGGTTTCATTTTTTCTGCTATCATTTTGGGTCACTCCTTTGCTTATGTCTTAAATGTTATCGCTTTGTCTTTTTGTTTCCGAAAATGATCCAGCTTACAAATGCCAGCACCAGCAGGCTTACGATCATCCATACAGCCAGCACAGCCAGTCCTTTCGGACTAAACATATCATAATAGCCTTTCAGATAAATTACAACTACCACTGCAGGAATTACGTACAGCATATATTTCTGCACATTTGTGGGGAATTTCAATCCCTCGCCAGTGTCAGCCTCTTTGATGAAATTTTTCCATCCCCAGCCGTATCTGGATACGCAGAACATAACGAATACTACAGAGCCAAGGGGAAGAATATTATTTGATACAATAAAGTCCTCCAGGTCCATAATGTTGGTTCCTGCTCCAAGGGGCTGTATGCCGGACAGCACATTGAATCCCAGCACTGCCGGAAGGGAAAGAAGGATCATTACAACCATATTCACTGCTACTGCTTTCCCCCGGCTCCAGCCTTTCCGGTCCATGGAATAGGACAAAATATTCTCGAATACTGCAATTACCGTGGACAGGGAGGCAAAAGACATAAACAGGAAAAATAAAGCTCCCCAGATTCTGCCGCCTGCCATCTGGTTAAATACATTCGGCAGCGTGATAAATACCAGTCCTGGACCTGCGCCTGGCTCTACACCGAATGCGAAGCATGCCGGAATAATGATCAGTCCAGCCATCAATGCCACGAAGGTATCCAACACGGTAATGTGAATGGATTCTCCCAGAAGGGATCTGTCTTTGCCCAGGTAGCTTCCAAAAATAGTCATGGAACCTGCACCAATGCTTAATGTAAAAAATGCCTGTGACAATGCTCCGAAAATTACATTTCCAATCCCGATTTCTTTCATGGAGGCAAAATCCGGCACCAGATAAAATTTCACGCCTTCCATTGCCCCATCCAAAGTGAGGGAATGGATTGCGAGAACTACGATCAGTGCCAGAAGGCTGAGCATCATTACTTTGGTGATTTTCTCAAGGCCGCGCTGTACGCCCAGGGAACAAACGCCAAAAGATAAAACAACTACGATCACCATCCATAAGGTCATTGTACCAGCGGAACCCTGAAGTTCTGTAAAGTAATCTGTTACCTGTGCGGAATCTTTTCCCGCTAATTTACCTGCTGCCATGGCATAGCAGTAATACAGCATCCATCCCGCTACCATTGTGTAGAACATCATCAGCACATAGTTGGAAACCATGCTCATGTAGCTGAAATTGTGGAAATTGGAGCCTTCCGGTTCCAAATCGTGGAATGCTCTTGCCGTACTTTTGCGGCTTGCACGTCCTACCGCAAATTCACATACCAGCACCGGCAGCCCAAGCAGCACCAAAAATACCAAATAAATCAGAATAAATGCCGCGCCGCCGTATTTCCCTGCCATGTACGGGAATTTCCACACATTTCCCAGTCCGATGGCGCATCCTGCGGAAACCAGGATAAATCCCAGCCGCGACCCGAATGTTTCTCTTTCTTTCAAAACGTCCCCCTTGTTTCTTTTTTTATTTTTTGTTGGAAAACATTAAAAAGGACCGGTTAAAGCCAGCCCTTTTCATTATTTTTCCGATATCTTATTGTAACGCTCCCACTCTTTTATGTCAACGCTTTTATGTGATGGGAGTTTAATGTTTTAAAGTCATCAACTGACTTTCTCCACAGTTTTGCAGCATCACATGTTTGCTTGTAGCTTGAAAGCCTTTTATTTAGCGGCTGACAGGCTTTTTTTATTTTTAAAATTAATCATATTTCACTAGCGTTTTATGACGTTTTGT
>NZ_JACOOT010000002.1:0-125114 GCF_014287535.1 Blautia segnis
CGGAAGGGATAAACGCTGAAGGCATCTAAGCGTGAAGCCCCCCTCAAGATGAGATGTCCCATTCGAAAGAAGTAAACCCCCTTGAAGACGACGAGGTAGATAGGGCAGGGGTGGAAGTGTAGTAATACATGGAGCTGACTGCTACTAATAGGGTGAGGGCTTGACCAAAGCGCAAAGCGCACAGGTCGTTCCATTGAACGAAGCGAGATGGAGCTTCCAGGTTATTCGCAAGGTTGAAGAATGATTCAGAAAAGATTCCAGACAAGGATATGGCATGTATGTAGTTTTGAAGGTACAAAACTTTCAATGAATTGTGACTGCTAATAGTCACTTTTCTTTATAAAATAGGGGATTGGTCAAATGGTATGATAGGGGTCTCCAAAACCTTTGGTGGGAGTTCGATTCTCTCATCCCCTGTTTCTTTGAGCGTCGGAAGCCTTGATTTTACTGGGTTTCCGGCGTTTTTATTTTGTGGGATTTTCTAACGATGTCACCTATGATGTCAACTAGGAATGATTCCTGTTTTTAAAAAGATATGACCTGTTCGATTTGTTTTTTATTCTTTTCTATTGATTTATTGCTGAAATAATAATAGCGTCGTGTGCAGGATATATCAGTATGTCCCATCTGAGCTGCAACAAATGCGTCCGACATTTGTTCGCTGTCAATCAGCATTGTACCGTAAGTTTTTCGTATCTTGTGCATAGTCCTGTGTGGTATATCCAGTTTTTTACAGATACTCGAAAGTCGTTTATTGAATGTGTTTCCACGGATTCTTTTTCCATTATGTTCAAATAAATAACTTCCGTTTGGGTTGAGCTTCATAGTAGCCTGTACTGTCTTAATCGCCTTTGGGGGAATAATTAAATTCCTGCATCCAGCGGATGTTTTGGGATGATCTTTTACAGTTACAAGCCAGCGACCACTCTCGTCACGGTACTTTACTTCGGTACGTCTGATCTTGATTTCACAGTCCCCTATATCGTTTGGTGAAAGTGCAGCAAGTTCGCCAACTCTCATACCTGTTTCAAATACCAGAAGAATGCCAAGATTGTATATGTCTGGATGTTCTTTAAGGTACTTGATAATCACAGGCAGTTCGTCCTCCATAAAAACTTCCTTTTCCCTCTCAATAACTTTCTTCTGAAACATATTTCTTGGGAGATCAAGGTCTTTCATAAATTGCGAAATGCTGATGGTTGTGTATTTCTTTTTCTTTCCGTATCTAAAAATCCCATACAGCAGGGTTCTAAGACCTGCATAGGATTTTCGACTGAGATTGAAGTCACGGATTGAAACTTTAATAAAAGCTTCCAGATCATCTCCGTTGATATTTTTGAAACGCTTTACTGATAATACATTCGGTTTCGTTTCAAAGAATCTTTTATAATCGTTTATGTAACGATCATAAGAAGCCCTCTGGATTTCATTATATTCCAGTTTTTGGTTAATCCATTCATAGAATACATCTTTCAGATAAATTTCCTGCATCTTATCCTTGTAGTATTCTACAATTAAATCTTCAATCTCTTTTCGTGTCCGCCGTCTCCTATATTGACGTTTTCCGTCTATACTCGGAAAATAAGTTGAATAATAGTTGGCGGCTTTAGTGATATTATAGGGATGCTGTGCCAAAATTTCTTTTCTTTCCATTTCTTCTATTTGTTTCAGCGTTGCACCTATATCTATAATATCATTCTTGATCACAAAATCCAAGAGTTCTTTTTCGTTAAACTCCATTTTCTTTCAGGCTGCGTTTCCTTTGAGTGTTACTGTTATGTTTCATGTTAGTTACTCCTATTCTGTTGTTTTAGCTGATTTCTCATCATACAGGGGATAATCCATCTGTGCAAAGATAGATCGCATCTGGTCAAGCGTGAGATTGGAACAAATCACTCTTCCCTCATCTATGGTAACGATGTTGTATAGTTGCTTATAGCCTGGCTTGCGATTAGCTTTATATCCCTGCCATACCGCTTCCAGCTTGCAACCGTAATAATCTTCTAAGATACGGTTAAGCCTGTGAAACGTGTATGGAAGGAATGAGGTAACACGGTGGGGAGTTATATCCCCACTGGTTACGTCTGTACTGAAATCGTAGTCGTACTCTTTCTCATTATTCATTTGGATGCACCTCGTTTTCCTTGGTTTCTTCAAATGGAGGCTTAGTATCAGAATCTATGGTGTGAAATTCTTCATTTCGTTTAAGATATTTTTCAACAGAATCATAGATTGTGACAGTGCCATCTACATTAAAAATTCTCACTTCATGGATTCGGCGTAAAAATGCGTTCCATGATTCAGGTGAATTTTCTTGTGCGTCAGTAAATTGACTTTCAAGGCTCCAATTTGAGACAATATAAACGGTTTCATAACATGCATATGTATTGGCGTATCTGGCAGGCAACTGTATGGGATATATGTCAGTATAGACTAACATTTCAGACAGTCTAATTTGACTTCTAAATTCCTCAAAACACAGAACAGGCTCATTTGAATAATGGTCAAATGGATGCTTATAATCCGTAACACGATATACATTTTCATCTCCATGTGTGTCCAGAACATACCTAGATTTTCCAGTGGCTGTCGGTCCGCTTATGTATACAGTGTGAAGATTTAATCTGCGTGTTCCCTTATATTTTTCAATTAGTATCTTGGTGCGCAGCCTCTCGATTTTTTCCATAATTGGAATATAATCTGGATTTTTATTGATTATTTCCAGATCAGTATAACCTGCTTCTACTAGGTGCAGCAGCGCACTCATGTCTCTTTTGTAAGTTATTTCCGGTGGTAGTTCTCCCCAACTCTCAAAAGTACCCTCAATCACTTGCTCCTGTTTTTCTTTATTAAAAAGCCATTTTCCACTCTTTTGTAAATAAGTAACGCACTGTTGTGGAGTACCCTTTAAATCCTCAATATGGGCTTTACTAAAACAAGGTTTTCTCTTTAGCGTTGAGAATCGCACACGAGATCGGAAGCATATTAAGCAATGGATATGATAGCACGAGCCTTTCTCATCTACGATTGCGAAATACTGAATTGTTGCAAAGGATAAAAGCGTTTCTTTAATAATCTCATGAGTAACTCCGTATTCTTCTGGATTATTTAAAGTCACTATCCAGTTTTCTTTTTGTGTATCTACTTTTTTCATCTTTTCTCTCCTTTTGATTCACTTTTGCTTTTTGTGCAGTGTGAAAAAGATCTGAACAAAATACTACCTTCAAGAACGCTTTATTTATAAGGGTTTCCAGGCTTTATTTGGTGTTCTGTGCAAATGCCGATGGGTAATACTGGCATCGGCACAGGAGCCGTTCATCCACCTGCTGCCACACATCCGCCTTCGGCGGATAATGGCAGCGGCGGCTGTCCTGCTCCTGTCTATTCAGGAACATCTGTCTCTCATAATGTTCTCTATGGGGGCGGTGTTATCTGTATACGGAACAATAATCTTTTGTAAAGGCTGTCCATCTAGCAGCAGATATCCGCATCCGCGTGGCTGTGGCTCAATTGGTTCGTCCGTATACGGTGTAAATAGCATTTGTGCAGTTACCTTTGATATCTGCCCCAGCCCGACTACACAGGAAATGGAATCTCTTGATTTTCCGAAGAACTCCGCATGAGCTGCCTGTGACCCTATAACAACATTCATGTTATAAGACCGTCCTAAATTAAGACAATATGAAAGATCGTCTAAATACTGATTTTTTTCTGAAACAGTTAAAGAGGTCAGAAAATTATTCCATTCATCCAGCACAAGTAAGTGCCGATTGAGAGATACATTTTTTCCTGCTATTCTTGCCTCAAGAATATTCTTGAACTTAATTAAGGCTTCTCCATAATGGGCATGGTTATAATAACCCCTGCATCCCTTCAGGAAATCGTAGTCCTGTCCTTTCCAGTCTGCAACACTCAGCGTGCATTCGGGATTGTCATACTTAAGCAAAAAATATGCCACAAGTGCTTTAATTAACCAAGACTTTCCCGAACCAGTAGCCCCCCAGATACCTATGTGTGGAGTCTTATCCAAGTCAACTTCTATTCCAAGCCTTTTTCGATATTTTATCCATGGATCTTTTCGTAAAAAGGGTGTTGCAGTACCAGAACAAGAAAAGGTTACTTCTGGCACTTGAAAAACCTCTTCTTTTTCCTTCGTATCTTCTAATTTTTGGGAGATATATGGAGCAGTTCTTTTATTTAAGGGTATAACTGCCAGTTCGTAATAATACCCCCGATCATTGCAAACGTCTAAAAATAGTCCATCAGTGCCAGGAGAAAAGCGGTTTCTATTCACCACGAATGCCTGTTCCAGTTCATCCATAAGCACATCACGAACATTTAATACGTCATAGCTACCAAATTGAGCGTCTTTCTTTTTAGCTCGGAACCACCAACGTGGAAGCCCATCCGAAGATGGATGTCCAGCAAAAATAATGCTTCTGGCTGATATAGGCTGTTGCAGTTCCAGCATCGTTGCTGCTGCGCATATGGCTTCCTGCATACAATCACAGATTGTGTCTCCATCTAGCTGAGGCTGATATACTGGCGCAGGTTTTTGAACCTGTTCAATTGACCATTTTTCCAGTTTATCTATTCCCACAACAAACAATGGGATTAGGATTATAGGTAATATGCCCCACAGAAATCTTATAATCCAAAATACCACTATCAAAGCAATAAGACTTAACGCTATAAATAAAAAGCGTTTCCACATTTCTGCTTTTTCAAATTCGCTTCTACACTTACGTATTGCGTTTTTTATTTTGTTTATCATACCTTCATATCTCCTTTATTCAAGGTGGGAGAGGGCAAAACCTCCCCCACGCCTTTTTCAGATGTTTAAAGTTCTATCTGGTCAGCAAAAATATCACTGATAACCTCGATATCCTGAACCCTGTTTTTTCCGACAAAGGTTAATTCAACAAGACAGCCCCAGTTTGCATTTGCAATCTTAGCGCCTACAATATCTTCCCGTTCGGGAGCGACAGTGTATTTGTAAATCTGTCTTGTCTCACCATACGGCAGGCATTTAAGCTGCTTGGCATCTGACCAGCTTCGCATTTCGCCTTCTATTTCGCCACTTCCAGCCTTACGATTAATCTCGTCGAGCAGGAAGGCTTTAATACGGTTTCTTCCGTTAATCATTTTGATTTCCCCTTTCATTCAAAGTTGTTTTTTGTTATTATTAAATTGGGTATTATAACAACCCAACACCTCACCACAGCAGTACTTTGCAGGGTCGCAGCTGTGGCATAATCTGTGCCAGCATTAAGCCATGCTGGTACAGAAGCTTAATTGTCCAAAGGGCTCACCTCCTCCTTAATGAATGGTACAGGTTTGTATTGCTCCATATTAAGTTGTCAAGGTGCGCTAGTTCTTTATTGAATGGGTACGGTGGTTCTCTTGCCTGATATCTCATTTTTTCTTTTCTCTTTCGTTTTGTTGAGTCTATTATATCTCTCACAGCACTCCTCCAAAACGAGCATAAAAGCAATTTTTACACGTTTTCTTGCGAAATACGCAATTGGGGGATTTATAATGCCATTTCGATTTCTTTCTCCAATTTATCAAGTTTCACTCCCAGCATTTTATACAATTTCGACACGGAGTTTATTTCATCCTTCACAGTGTTTCTGTACTCAGAGATGCCATGCACTGTACCCTGGAGTAATTCAATGGGAGAGATTCCCAACTCGTCAGAAAGCACTAGCAGTTCTTCCACGTACATCTTCTCTTTTCCGGATTTCAATTTTGACAATCTGTATGGTGTAATTCCACAATTTTCTGAAATTTTCACTTGTGATATTTTGCCTTTGCAGTTGTTATTTCTCTCCTTGGCTGTGGTTATAGCTTCATATAAATTCTTGGAAACAGCTTCGTTATATCTGTCTTTTTTCTCATTAATTGTCTCTTCCACATAAACCGATTTTTCCATATCGACACTCTCCTTAGTATAGGCGAGCGTTCATTAGCGCTAATCAACAACTCTGTTTCTTTGTTATAAGCGCAGTATAGCCTTTATCGGAAAAAACGCCCATAATTTAATTTGCTATGACTTTAAAATGACTTTGCTACGCACAAGAAAAAGTGTATAATTAGAAAAAAGGAGGATGATTATGGAAGGAACTTACGAAAACATCATAAGAGCAATAGAAAAGCGCCCCTTACCCACTGAGGAAAATATTAATTTGCAAGATCAGTTTTTGACATTTTTTAATAGCGCTGCTACGTATTACTCACTGTTAGTATGCTATGACAGCCTAAAAAAAGTTCATAAAAACCTGCACGCTATAATGATCGAATATGATCCTGACAATAATGATGACTACAAAATGGACATATTGGATTATATGGCATTGGTCAGGGCATGGGACTATTATTGTAAAACCAACACAGTTAAAGGAAAATCAAAGGGAGAGCTAACTTTCTTTGAAAAGTATCTCGATTTGCAGAACTGGGATAACATAGTGTCTTTGGAATCCGCTGATAGAATAAGAGAAGCTGCTAGTAAATGGTATGAACAAGAAACAACTCACTCCATCGGATATATGAATATAGAAGCAAAGATACCATATGTTCATCTATTAAAGGACGCTTTAACCAGAAAAAAAGAGAATTATGAAGATTCCGCTAATGCCCTATTGACAACTCATGCCGAAGAACAGATTATAGGACTATTAGATGCGAACCAGGAAATCACAGATATTAATCTGTTTTTCCAGCTATCTATGATTACTAGCTGGTTGACTTGCGAGTCAATACGTAATGTCGCTGAGAAAGAAAAAAATGATTCTAATGCATATTTTACATCCATCTGTAACATCAATCCGCTAAACCTGATTATTTCGATTAATGATATTTTGCAGAAATACTTGTTACCTGATGATAGAAAGGCTATTGAAAAGTTAAAATGTGATTTGGCTCTACCAGAGAGCAGCGATAAAACATTTTCCCCATTAAATGATTACTTAAAATTATACAGGGCATTGGTTCCGTGTTGCCTTAAATGGGTTGACCAATACGAAGAAGTGTGGAAAAAGGTTGAATGTGATCCGATTTATCAAGAAATAACTGAAAAATTAAAATAATCTTAGAAAGCTGGGAGCAAAAATGCTTCCAGTTTTTTTATAGAAATATG
Source organism: Blautia segnis (assembly GCF_014287535.1). Classification (NCBI taxonomy): domain Bacteria; kingdom Bacillati; phylum Bacillota; class Clostridia; order Lachnospirales; family Lachnospiraceae; genus Blautia; species Blautia segnis. Next base: position 7,139 of record NZ_JACOOT010000002.1, read on the forward strand.
TTTTCGTTCCTACATATTATAGGCTGATTTGCCTTCGAGAGTGTACTTTTTGCCACCGATCTGTCAAGGGCAAGCTACGTGCGGTAAACCGCCCCCTTGACTGCTCGTTGTCCAAAAGTAATGTGTAATTACGCAAATGCGCAGCGCAGTATGTTGCACAATACAACCAAAGAAAATTATAAGAAAGAGGGCAAAGAATATGAAGGAAATCACCAGCTATAACAGAGCAGTACAGTACTTGAACAAAATCTTCAAGCATATCAACACGGAATTTTTTAATGACAGTTTGGAAATGCCAACAATCACAGTCCAGTCTACAGCCGAAGCCTACGGACACGTTACTGTTGGCAAGGTGTGGAAAAACGAACTTGGAAATTTAAGCCACGAATTAAATATATCGGCAGATTACCTGGACAGACCAGTTGAAAATGTGGTTGCAACTTTGATACATGAAGGCTGCCATTTATATGCAATGGCTAATGGAATTAAGGACACCAGCAACAGGGGGATATATCATAATCGGAGATTCAAAGAACTTGCAGAGGAAAGGGGCTTAAAGATCAGCAAAAGTGAGAAATATGGCTGGACGATTACAGAGCCAACAGAAAGAATTATCAAATTCTGTGAGGAATATGGATTGGGAGATATTCAGATTGCGAGGCGAAAACAATTATCCTTTGTCGATACAGGAAATTCACAAGGGAAAGGAACAGACAGTTCCCAGCCAACCAGCAAAAAGAAAAACAGCTATCAGCGTTGGAGCTGCCCCTGCTGCCATACAATTATCCGAAGCACTAAGACGGTAAATATAATATGTGGCGATTGTGGAGAACACTTTATCCGAGACGAAAAAAAGGGCGGTCATTAAGACCGCCCAATATTATTAAACATTAAGTTTTAAAAAAGAATTTTTTATTCTTCATCTTGTACAGTATACTGTAAAATCACCAGGTCGCTGATGCTACAGTCCAAAATATAGGCAAATTTAGCAAGCGTTTCTAGGGTTATAATTTTACCTTGTTTTATGTTATATGTGGTTTTATGGGGAATCCCATAATCCGCTAATTTGTAACCAGACAACTTTCTTTCTTCTAATTTCATTAGCAATGGAGAGTAATCTATTTCCACCTTGATATGCTGCATTCTGCCTACCGCCTAAAATCTATAAGATATTTCATATCTAAGATTTTAGAACATAAAAAAGCACTTGACTATGCGATTGAAATCGCTTATAATACAGATATTAAGAAAAGCACCTTGACAAGTCCATAAAAATAGATAATAATAAAATGTTAATCTTTTAATAAAAACTATAAAAAAGGAAAGGAAGGTTTCTGTATGGAATCGAAAAAGATCAAAAGATTAATGTGCAGCGTCATTACTGCAACACTTCTTCTATGTGAATTGCCTGGTGTCGCCCCTATGATGGAATCAGTTGGGGTTGTACAGGAAGTCGAGGCAGCTTCTTTGAAGCTTAGTAATAAGAGTGTATCGGTTATGACCGGTGAGAAGTCCAAGATTACCTTGAAAGGTGTAAGCTCTAAGAAGAAAAAGAGTGTTAAGTGGAGATCCAACAGTAAGAATCTGGTAGTATCTTACAGCAAGAAAGATACTCGGAATGCTACTTTCTACGCTAGGAAAGCTGGAACTTACAAGGTGATTGCTACTTATGGTAAGAAAAACTATGTAGCTGTTGTGAAGGTTTCAAAGAAAGGTATGAATTCAGCAAGTCGTACTTTAAACAATGGTCAAAAATACAAACTGAAACTCAAAGGTGTAAAGGGTAAGGCTAAGTGGTCATCTTCCAAGAAGTCTGTTGTTACTGTTAAGGCTGCTAAGAATGGTAAGAGTGCTGTGATTACAGCTAAGAAACCGGGAAGTGCTACCATTACTGCTACAGTAGGAAAGAAGAAACTGGTATGTGTTGTAAAGGTTAATGGTACGACAGCTGTTGTAACACCTAAGCCGAATCCTACGACTGCTCCGAAGCCTACTGATACACCGAAACCTCAGCCAACGGAATCACCGAAACCAACTGAGACACCAAGTCCTACGCCTACAGAGCCAGTAAAACCGGATGAGAAACCTACACCGGAACCTACTCCAGCTGAGGTTAAGGCTGATAAGATTATACTAAATAGAGAAAGTGTTACTTTTACTGCTTTGAACCAGACATTTTCTCTTTCTGCAACCGTAACACCTGAAAATGCAGAAGAAAAAGCTGTAGGGTGGAATTCAATTAATACGTCTGCTGTGACTGTAGATGAGAATGGTAAGATTACTGCTGTAGGTAGGGGAAGTTCTGAGGTGTTTTGTTTTTTGAAATCTAATGGAGAAGTATTTGCTAAATGTTCGGTTACTGTACAGATACCGGAAACAAAACCGGAGCCAACCAAACCAGTTGAACCAAAACCAACTGAACCGGAAGTAGTGAAGGTATCTGGAATTACTTTAAACCCAGATATTAGCCTTGAAATTAAAGAAGGTAGTTCTTATACTATTAAAGCAACTGTAGCACCTAGCAATGCCACAAATAACTCAGTTAAATGGGTATCTTCTAGTCCTGACGTGGCTACAGTAGATGACAATGGAAATGTAACCGCACTTAAAGCAGGTTCTACTACGATTACTTGTACGGCTGTTGATGGTTCTGGTGTATCTGCTAGTTGTCCTGTTACGGTAAAAGCTAAAGATATTGTAGATCCGGGAGATACAACAGACCCTCTTTACTCATGTGATTACGAGGCTGACTTTGATATTTATACTAAGATACCTGGAGGTACTGGTTTAAGTATTGATGTTTTTACTAATGCTCCTAGTGATAAGGTTCAAGTATTAACTTCTAATAATAATATATACTATAACGGAGTATTTGTCAAGAATAATGTTTATGGATATTCTTATTATTATTGTTTCGGGTTAGATGCTGTGAAACAAGGAAACTGTGATGTGTCTTTAGTTGTTAATGGAAAAATTATTAAAACTTGGAATGCCTATGTATCCTCGACTGACAAGAACTGGGCAACCTATGAGAGTTGGCTTAACGGTGTACTTAAAAATATAAAAGATTCAAATTCTGATTTTGATAAACTTAATCCTATTCAGAAAATAACTCTGTTAGGTCAGTACATCCTTGATAACTATGATTACAATCCTGATGCAAATAAATCTTTCCACAATGACGGATGTGGTAACTGCAATGCTTCAGCATTTGTACTTAAGGATTATGCTCAGAGATTAGGTTTAAGGTCTGAGGTAGTAACACCAAAGGCTTATGTTGTGAATAATCCGAGTCATGTTGTAGCAAAAGTATGGTATGATGGTGTTGCATACTTAATAGAAGCAGGATATCAGGGTAAAGCTGGAAATAGAGGAACAGCTACATGTGTAAAGGAATCTAAATAATTAAGGTAATGCAAACTAGATAAGTTATAAATAAAATTTGAAAGGTGACAGTTTAAACTGTCACCTTTTCTTTTGCTTAAATATATTTACACAATATAAGATTTATGTTAAACTCTAATAATATAAAATATATGTTATCTGGTGTGGGTTGTTATACTAAATGACGTGATAAGAGAAAGTAATGGGGTAGGTTTTTATTGTACTGAGAATATAGAAATGGCTTTTCAGTAAAATCCCTCCTCAACGTCATGTTTTCTTTTTTTACTTCTGTTTTTTTAAACCTTAACTTTTAAAATCTTCAATCCTCGAGAATCTCCATCATTAACCGCATACCTTTTTTATACCCAGCACAAAAAGCTTCTTTTTGCACCGCCGTAGAATATGCAAAAATCAAATCTTGCATCTTGTCATTCTGTAGCAATTCAAGTTCTATTTCGATAGCTTTCCATGTTGCAAGTATCACTGGGGAATCTTCCAGAGTATCACTCCAATTTTGAAAAATTTCATTTAACTGTTTCACTGTTGTCTTCTCCTAATTGTTTACAAAAGATGTTATTTTGGTTATATTAGGTGTAACACTGAAACAGCTCCTTTCCATAAATTTTTAAATAAATGATGTCACCATGTTGTCAGATGATGTCAGGTCTTTGCTTAAGAAATCCTTTATTTACGCCATTTATCGACATTTCCAACGGTGTTCGATTCTCTCATCCCCTGCTGCAAAAGGGATATGAAATAGCTGAGTGCTGTCTCATATCCCTTTTTCGATATTATGCCGCAGGGGAATTCTGTGACATTTAACTAAGCTTAATTTTAATCACGTTTTGTGCCTGCGCCATATCTTTTTTCTCCACGAGAATTTCATACTGCTTGGATTGATCTGCCGGAATACCCGCACTTCCCACAGATCCGCGGAAGGTTCCGCTTCCGTTCCAGTCTCCTAATCGGTCTTTTACCTTATACTTGTACGGAATCCCCTCTCTGTCCAGAACATCCCGGATTTCATTAAATTTTTTCATATCCGTTCCAGTCCAAATGCTTTCTGAATGAAATATCGTAAACATTGTTCTCCCTCCTTTTCAGGTACATGATTCATATACTTTTTCAGTAAATTTTGATGTTTTTTTCATTTTACCATATTGTTATTGAAAAAACTATCTTATTTAATCCGCATTGTAACTTTGAATAGTCTATATTATAATGATTATACATTAATAGATTCGTGTTAGCTAAAGAGGAGTGAACTATGAAAGAAGGATTCATTATTAAGCTGAACTGGATCGTATATAAAAATGAAATAATCAAAAACATTCCCTTATTAACAGCTGAAAATCCCCAAAAAGTATATCAGAATGCAAGAAGTATCTATAAGCAGGCATTAAAGCAGATGGATGAGTATGGGCCAGGAGTCAATGAACTGCGGGAATTTTACCGGAAAGTAGTACTAGAGCCTGTTTGAAAAATCATTCCTGCAATCTGCACGCCCCACTTTGCGGTATATTTTGCCCGAATTCAGTTGCCGTAGCCCGCTACGGCGCCCTCATCCGGACAAAATCTCCCACAAATTGTGACGCACATCTTGCAGAAAGCCTTTTTCAAACACGCTCTAGCGGGCATGCTCCGTTTTTTTATGCAAATAAATTTCAAATCAGAATCATCCATGCCAGCATAGAAATCATAGCAGAGATGTGCAGGGTGCCGATGATTTTAAATGGAAACAGGATAATAAATATGGGTAGTATGGTAAAGATTGCTGCCCAGAGGGGCAGGGCTGCGGTTCCGGTAAGAATGGCGATGATTAAAGTGATGATAAACACAATGTAACCAAGGTAGCAGATTTTGGTGATGGGAGCGCTGTTAAACAGGTCCAGCATCATGGTGTGAGCTTTTTTGTCTCTTCCAAGACGGAGAAATACATATTCTGCAAACCCGCATTTCACGTGGTGCCCAGCCCCGATCACAATAAACAGCAGGATGGCAAAAAATAAAACAGAACCATACACTGCAGAATGCTCATACACGTAAGCCGAAATTGCAAAATACCCAAGTGCCTGCAGAAACAGTGCAAAGACACCCAGTATGGCAGAGCGCATAGGAACCTTCGCAGATTTTCCTTCCTCTCCAAAGAATCCAGGCGAAACCAGTTTTGCACAGACCTGTACACAAAAGTAGGGGAAAAGATCCAGGCACCGGGAACTACGATCCATGTCTTTTACGCGAAAAAAATGGGGGAAAAATATCTGGAGCGTTATCACAAATATTTTGCGGATCCGGATATCTGCGAATACGACCTGCAGCACGAGGAACTGCTTCTGGATGCAGACCGCTGGACCAAAGAAGTGTGCCGCGTCTGCCAGATCCATTAAGTAGATAAGAAAAGAAGGGTATCTCACCCTTCTTTTCTATATCTGGAAACCACCAGGATCAGACTGATAAAAGCTGCGGCAAACAAAAGCTGAATGCCAATTCCAATCAGAACCTGTCCAAGAAACTCTGGACTTAAGGTGTGGTGCCTGCTCAGGATCTCATTCACCTGTTCATACCAGTAAACAGGCAGAAACTGTGCGAATTTCAGCACGGATTTGTCCATCACATCCATAGGAACAAACACGCCGCAAAGGAAGCACATGGCAAGGGAGACCAGGTTGGCCACACCGCTTAGAAGGTTGCTGTTTGTGATAAACATACCGATCAGATAGGAAAGGGACAGAGCCACTATCAGCATGGTAAAGGTATTCAAAATATAATAAACACAAAGTCCCGACTGCCAGAAGCGGCTTCCATACATGAAGGTCACGCCCAGGAATCCGATCAGCCACAGTATTACGCCGATCATTCCCGTAGCCAGCAGCCCTTCCACAGACTGGCGTCTCACAGAAATGGCAGAAGCCTCCATTCTTTTCTGAATATCTCCCTTCTTGAATGCCATCAGAATATATCCCATGGTGTAGCACAAAGCCCCCAGAAACAGATAAGGAATATAGCGGAAGTAATAAGTATAAGGGGAAGTATCGCTGGTTCCGGAATCAAAGGTAAGCTTGGTAACCGGCTCATGGGTCTCTTCTTTGACTGCCTGGATGGCTTTCTCCTGGGAAAAGCCGGCAGCCAGATAGGTCTGAATGGTGTTCAGATAGCTGCTGATCTGCTGATCCACATAAAAGGAACTGTAGGATCCGGGAACCTTTGTTACCTTCAGGCTTTCCCCGTTTACCATGCAGGTCTCATAGAAATCAGCCGGAATCTGAAGGATATATTCCACATTGCGGTAAAAAAGATTCTCCTGAAGTTGTTCCGGATTATTGTCCATAAGCATAACGTGATGGATGCCGGACAGATAATCCACAAGCCCCTGGGCTAAGGTTCCCCCATCCTCATTTACCACTCCAAGATCAATGCTTGCAGTTTCAAAAAGACTGTCCTCGCTTTTTCCTGCAGCAAACTGCATGACTATGGCTACACTAAAAAAAATAGCAAGATACATGATCACAAGTCCGATATTTTGTCTCAAAATTTTCATGTAACACTTAAATACTGTCATAGCTTTCCCTCCGAATCAGTAAAAAGGAAGCAGTTACCAGAAGCACGCTCATCAGGGCAAGGGTGATCAGATTCCGGTAATAGCGTCCCATATCGTCATACACATTGATGCAGTAAAAAGCATCGGAAATCAGCGCTGCCGGATTAATCCGGTTGAGAAACGGCGCATTTTTTTCCACCAGATCCTTCATGGTGTTGTTCATCAGTCCGGAAAGGAAACTGCAGACCATGGAAATGCCAAGGATAATTCCGATTTTGATGCCCTCCTTCATTTTTCCAAGGCTTCCCACGAAAATACCCATGGAAACGCCGATCAGGGAGCCAAGGAAGGAAATGAGAAGCATACGCCCTATCTGTCCCTCAAAATCCAGCTTCAGAATATAGCGAAGATAGAGAAGCAGCACGATCACATCAAAGTATCCCAGCAAAAAGGCAGAAATCTGCTCGGAAAGGATCAGCTTCAGCTTGTGTGTGGGCGTGACGCAGCGCCTTGCAGCCAGGGCTGTGATATTGGCCTGCAGGCTTACCGCAGAACCAAACCCGATAAAGCATCCGTACAGGCAGGCCATTGCAATCAGCGCATAGAAAAACTGGGCGTTTCCGTTGATGGTCCGTCCGCCAAGGGAAACCTCAGTAAGAAACTCCTGACGGTTCAGCATCTGCCGGATCCCTGCCCATAGGCCGGAAGGATGGGTGCGCACAATGGTGCGGATGGTGGTTTTGCCGGTTTCGTAGCTGGAAAGAACGGACTGCAGGATACTTTGGGGAATGCCGCTTGCAGAAACGGTAAGGGAAGGTGTTTCTCCAACCACATAAATACCGGAAATCTGCTCATTTTCCAGCTGGCTGCATGCCTCATCGTAGGTCAGCTCCTTTGTGGAGATCAGCTGGTCTGCATTGTTTTCCACCTGGTCCAGAAACATCAGAAACAATGTATCTGCCTTTTCCTGGCGGACAACGGCTACGGATACCGTCGCGAAATCTGCATCGTTAATGTTTCCGAAGGCGAAGTAAAACATGGTTCCCAGAAGAATGGGAAACACAAGGGGCCAGAAGGTGGTGCCGAAATTTTTCAGCTTTACAAGAAGATTATATTTGATTAAGTGCAGCATAACAAATCCTCCCTAGTCTCTGAGCTGTTTTCCGGTGATTTCCAGAAAGACGTCATTTAAGGTGGGAAGCTCAGAGGAAACCTGGCCGAATGTGATATCCTGGCTTTGCAGGTAATTCAAAAGCCGGATCAGGTTGTGCCTGGCTCCTGTGCAGCGGACGGTGAGAACCTGGTCCTCATAGTGCAGGTCAAAAACATGGGGAAGAGTCCGGATTTCTTCCAGATTTTTTTCCGTGAGAGGAATGGCCTCTATGGTAATGGTCTCCCCGGTTTTGATCATTTTTTTCAGCTCTTCCCTGGTGCCGGAGGCGATTACATGGCCGTGATCCATAATGGCGATCCTGGTGCAGATCTGCTCCACCTCTTCCATATAATGGGAAGTGTAAATAATGGTGGAGCCCTGTTCATTCAGCTTTTTGATCCCTTCCAGGATCTTATTGCGGCTTTGTGGGTCAACGGCTACCGTTGGCTCATCCATAATGATCAGACGGGGCTTGTGGGCAATTCCGCAGGCAATGTTGAGACGGCGGAGCAGTCCGCCGGAAAGCTTTTTTGGGTGCATTTTGCGGTAATCGTCAAGGCCTGCAAAGGTGATGGCTTCCTCCACAAGGGCCTTCCTTTTTTTCTTGTCCGGGATATAAAGCCCGCAGAAATAGTCAATATTCTCATAGACAGTCAGTTCATCAAAAACAGCCACATTCTGCAGAACGATTCCAATCTGCTGTTTTACTTTATAATTATCCGGCCGCATATCTTCGCCAAAAATCCGGATGGTTCCCTTATCATATTTCAAAAGGGAAAGCATGCAGTTGATGGCTGTGGTCTTGCCGGAGCCGTTTGGTCCAAGCAGTCCGAAAATCTCGCCCTCTGCAATTTTTAAATTCAGGTGGTCAAGGGCTACTAAGTTTCCATATCTTTTTACCAGATTTTCAATCTGAACAATATTCTCTGACATCATTTTCCTCCTCGTTCTTACGATACCATCAGTATAAAAGAAAAAGCCGAAGGATCCAAGTGCCGGATGTCACAGCCTTCACATGACAAATGTCATAAAATGCCAGAAGTTTCTTTACGAGCAGGCATCTGTATACTATAATGAACAAAAGCCTGACGCAAAATAAGAAAAAAGAAGGTGGTAAAATGGGATACTTCACAGATTGCGGACTGCTTGTGCTTCTGAGCTTTTTGCGGCTGTTTTACCGTCTGCCGGATGCAGGATTTCTGATCGCATTTTTGTGCACGGTGATTCTGGTGTGCAGCACTTATGCCCTGGGGAAAAAATGTATCCGTATAGTTCTTGGCGCAGGAATGGGACTTCTGGCTCTTGTGATCCCGGAAATGTTTTTCTTTTATCCCTGCCTTTTTTATCTTTTTTTCTGTGAAAAAATGCCCCTTCTGGCCCTGGGAGCCTGGGCGCTTTTGGTGTGCCGGACTATGGGAAGCTGGGAAAACGGCCTGTTTTTTGCGGCAGCAGGAAGTCTTGGCCTTTTGTTTGCCTTTTTTATGGAAAGAAACACAAGAAAGTGCAGTTCCCTGGAAGAAGAGCTAAAAAGAACCAGGGACGATTCCAGGGAGCGTGACCTTCTTCTTTCCCAGAAAAACAAGGCCCTCCTGGAAAAACAGGACTATGAGATCTATAACGCCACCTTAAAAGAGCGAAACCGTATCGCAAGAGAAATCCACGACAATGTAGGCCATGTGCTTTCCCGGTCCATTCTCATGCTTGGGGCAGCCAGGACCATGAACAAGGAAGCCGGGCTTGCAGCTCTTCTTGAAAATCTGGAGGACTCCCTGAATTTTGCCATGAACAGCATCAGAAGCAGCGTCCATGACCTTCATGATGAAGCTGTGAATTTAAGAGAAGCAGAGGAAGGGCTTGTGCGGGACTTTACTTTTTGCCAGGCAGAGCTGACTTACGACATGACGCAGGAAATCCCACGGGAAGTGAAATACTGCTTTATCAGCATTACCAAGGAAGCTTTTGCCAATATTATGAAGCACAGCAACGCCACAAGGGTGCAGCTGATCCTGCGGGAGCATCCTGCCCTCTACCAGATGTGCGTGGAGGATAACGGGACCGGTGTCGTGTATGATCCGGGAAATGCGGGAATCGGCATCCTGAATATGAAGGACCGGGTGAAGGCCCTTGGCGGAACTTTGCAGATTTCCACCAGAAAGGGCTTTCGGATTTTTATCACCATTCCCAAGTGAGTGGTTTGCAAAAATGCAGCATGGAAGGATAGTTGAATGAAAATCATAATCGTAGACGATGACTGCCTGGTGGCAGCAGCATTAAAAACCATTCTGGAAGTAAACGAGGACGTGCAGGTAGCGGCAACAGGCGTAAATGGAAAGGAAGCCTGCCAGCTTTATGAGGAATATCAGCCGGATGTGCTTCTCATGGACATCCGCATGAAAGAGATGGACGGATTGGAAGCTTCCCAGAAGATCCTGGAGAAATTTCCAAAGGCCAACATTTTGCTTCTGACTACCTTCGCAGATGACGAATATATTGTAAAAGCCCTGCGGCTTGGGGCAAAAGGCTATCTTTTGAAGCAGGATTACGGAAGCATTCTTCCTGCCATCCGGGCTGTTGATTCCGGGCAGACAGTATTCGGAACCCAGATCACTTCCAGGCTTCCGGAGCTTCTCATGGGAAAACAGGGCTTTGATTATGGAAGCTATGACATCAATGAACGGGAGCTTGAGATCATCCGGCTGATCGCCAACGGGTGCAGCAATAAGGAGATTGCGGCGGAGCTTTTCCTCAGTGAGGGAACGGTGCGCAATTACCTCAGCTCCATTTTGGAAAAGCTGCAGCTGCGGGACAGAACCCAGGTAGCCGTATTTTATTATCAGCACAGATAGGAGAAGCCGGGAATGAACAATGAGCTTCCCATTCCGGAGAAAAAGTACACCTCAGTGAAGAACACGCTGCAAAAACTGTTACAAAATCAATGAAAATGTAAAAAAATACACATTCCAGGGGAAAAGTATGTTATAATGGGCTCACTTAACCAAACAAGGAGAACCGATTATGAGTGAATATGTAATTATAACAGATACTTCCGCAGATATTCCTGCGTCTGTTCTGGATAAAGGTCAGATCCATCTGATCCCTATGGTATATCAGTTAAATGGAGAGGAGCATCCCCATAAGGACCCGGGAAGCTGGGACAGCAAAGCCTTCTATGACCAGCTTCGTAATGGAGGTACCGGAAGCACCTCCCAGATCTCCCCGGCTGTATACACCGATTATTTTGAGCCCTTTTTGAAAGAGGGCAAGGATATCCTCTATATTTCCCTTTCCGGCGGTCTTACTTCCACCTGGCAGAGTTCCCATCTGGCAGCCACAGACCTGATGGAAGAGTATCCAGAACGTAAGATTTCCTGTGTGGATTCCCTTGCAGCCACAGGCGGACAGGGTATTCTGGTGATCCTGGCAGCACAGAATCAGGAGAAGGGAATGTCCCTTGAGGAGAATACCGCATGGCTGGAAGAGAACCGTCTGCACATCTGCCACTGGTTCACCGTGGATGACCTTGATTTCCTTAAGAGGGGCGGACGCATTTCCCCGACCATCGCCTGGATCGGCGGCAAGCTGAAGATCAAGCCGGTGCTTCGCATTGCAGAAGATGGTACCCTGGCAATCCCGGAGAAGGTGCGCGGTTCCAAGGCTGCCATGAATACCATCGTTTCCAAGTATGTAAGCTCCGGATTAAATGAGGTGCATCCTTATGTATTCCTTTGCCATGGAGATGCTCTTGAGCAGGCAGAGAAAGCCAAAGCAGCCATTTTGGAAGCTGTGCCGGGCGCGCAGGTTACCATTATGCCAATGAGCCCGATCATCGGAATCCATACTGGTCCTGGTGTGCAGGCTGTGATTTATTTCGGCAATAACCGCTAGAACTCACTTAAAGTTCCAAATGTATATCCCATTTCTTCCCATTTGCCCAGCAGTTCATCCAGAATCTGCCCGTTTGTGGAAGAAGTATTGTGAAGCAGGACAATGGCACCCGGGTGGATCCGTTTCAGAAGCTTATCAAAGGCTTCCTCTTTGGTCGGCTGTTTGTCCTGGTACCAGTCTACATAGGCAAGGCTCCAGAAGAAGGTTTTATACCCAAGCTCCTTTGCCATAGACAGATTGGTGGTGCTGTAAATTCCCTGAGGCGGCCGGTAGAATTTCGTCATGGATTCTCCGGTCGCTTCTTTATACAGATTTTCCACGCCCTCCAGCTGCTTCTTAAAAGCCTCCATAGAGGAGATCCCGGACATATCCGGGTGGGTGAGGGTGTGATTTCCTACCGTGTGTCCTTCTGCGATCATTTCTTTTACCAGATTCGGATTGTCTTTGATAAAATTTCCAACTACGAAAAAGGTGGCTTTTGCATTGTGTTTCTGCAGCGCGTCAAGAATCAGAGGGGTATTCCCGTTTTCATATCCGCAGTCAAAGGTAAGGTAGATTTTTTTCTCCTGAGTATCTTTGGCAAAATAGGCATCATAGGGGGCAAGCTCCTCCATGGAAGCGTTTCCCACAGGGCGTTTTCCTTCCTCCTGGAAGCTCAGTCCCCAGCTGTTGCTGCCAGACGCAGTGGTTACGGCCTCCGGTGTCCGAAAGTGCTGAACTGTGACCCGGGCCGCCTCACCTGCAAGAAAAGACAGGGCAAAAAGCAGGGGGACGCCAGCATAGTGGAGGAAATCTTTGATTACCGGGATTTTTTCAGAGGAAAAATTAGAAATCTGGGAGGGAAGCCTAAAAGGGCGTTTAAAAAAAGAAGGTCTGGAGAATTTCATGGAAACCTCGGGATGGGTTTTCTAAAGATATATGAGAGAAGAAGAGCGGGTATGCCAAAAAGGAAAGGCCTGTAAGGAACCGGGGAAAAAAGGGCATCAATTAAGCCACCAGCATCGACGTTTACTGGTGGCTTAAATCTGATCCATATCCAATGGAATGTACCTCACTTTCTTAAAATAGATTATGCGTCTAAAACAATTGGAATTAAAGGCTTAAGTTCTTGGTGGACTGTACCTTCCTTTGCTTAAATTATAAAAGAATTAAGATAAAGCGTTTAGGTTTCTGGTGGTCCGTACCTCTCTTTCTTAGATTATAAGTGGTAAATTATGTTTTCGGTGGTCTCACTCCTTTTTGTTTTATTTTGTTCTCCCTTTTGTTTTATGAGCTTACTATAACAGATTACTTCTTATTTGTCAACAAATAATTTGAAAAAATATTATTTTATTTAAAATAAAAAGTTTATATGCATAAAAAGAATACAAAATTCAGACAATATTATAGCGAAGAATGTGGTATGATGTGACTGATAGGAAATATAGTTTTTCAACGCGCTAAAGTGTATGAGGAACAAAAGATGAGGAGGAAAAAAAGATGTTGAACAATATTCTTGACGAATTAAAACTGAATGCTCTTGTAATCACAGATCCTTATAACATGCGTCATGTTAGCGGATTTCGGGGAGGAGAGGGCGCTTTATATATTTCTGCCACCCAGAAGGTGCTGATCACAGATTCCCGTTATACCGAGCAGGCTGGAAAAGAAAGTGATTTCACAGTCATCGAGGAGAACCGTGCCCACAACCGTCAGACCATTTTGAAGGAGTGCATGGAGAAAGAAACTGTGAGCGGTGATTTCCACATGGGATATGAAGACCAGTCCATGCTCTGCTGCGAGTTTGACCGTATGAAGGCTGCCCTTCCGGTTCAGGTTTGGACTCCGCTTGGAACCAAGATTGATGATCTGCGCCAGATCAAGACCGAGGAGGAGCTGACTTATCTTGCAAGAGCAGAGGAAATCGGCGACAAAGCATTTGAAAAGCTTCTGAAGGTAGTAAAGCCAGGCATGACAGAGCTTGAAGTTGCTGCAGAGCTGGAATACCTGATGAAAAAAGAGGGTGCTGAGGATTTAAGCTTCAATACCATCATCGCTTCCGGCTTGAATTCTTCCATGCCTCATGCCATTCCAGGATACAAGAAACTGGAAGTGGGGGATTTCGTTACCTGTGATTTCGGATGCAAATACAAGGGATACTGCTCCGATATGACACGTACTTTTGTCCTTGGAAAAGCAAGCGAGAAGCAGAAAGAAATCTACAATGTGGTATTAAAGGCACAGCTTGCAGGTCTTGCAGCCGTGAAGGCTGGAGTCAGCGGCTCAAGCGTGGATAAAGTTTCCAGAGATATTATCGCAGAGGCCGGATACGGCGAATATTTCGGACATGGACTTGGACACAGCGTTGGTCTGTTCATCCATGAGAGCCCCCGTCTTTCCCCGGCTGATGATACTATTCTTCAGGCTGGCATGATCGAGACTGTTGAGCCTGGAATTTATGTACCTGGCTTTGGCGGCGTGCGTATTGAGGATATGGTAGTGGTAACAGAGGATGGCTGCCGCAACCTGGCACACTCCCCGAAGGAGCTGATTGAGGTTCCGATAGAAGAATAAATATTAAAAAGTTAATATTGTTATTGAAATGCAGAAAGGAATAAGAAAATGCTGAAACAATTATCAATTTTCGCGGAAAATACAAAAGGAAGAATGCAGGAGGTAACCGGAATCCTTCTCCGGGAAGATATCAATATTTTAGGATCCGTTACCAATGACAGTGCAGAATACGGAATTGTCCGCATGGTAGTGTCCAAGCCGGAGAAAGCACTGGAGGCGCTTACCAAGGCTGGTTTTATCTGCAAGCTTAGCGATGTACTTGGAATCGAAGTAAAGGATGAGGTTGGTAACCTGAACAACCTTCTTCTCAGCCTTCAGGAGAGCAACATCAACATCGACTATCTGTACCTGTCCTTTAACCGTGCAACCGGACTTCCGATTATGGTGCTCCATGTGCCGGATATCTGCGAGGTAGAGGCTTGCCTGACAAATAAGGGATTTAACTCTATTTCTGAGGTACACTAAAATTTGTTTGCGTAAGGCTTTCTGTAAAGTGTGAGGTACATTTGGCAGGAAGCCTTTTTTCAGATATGGTTTCGTTTACGCATAGAACCGGAAAGAACGGGAAAAACTACCTCCATAAATCTTTAGGAGGTAAGGAAATGTTACGGTATTTGCCTATTCGGAAGATTCACGCAAGACAAGTTCTGGACTCCAGAGGCAATCCTACTGTGGAAGTAGAAGTAACAGTAGGCGAAGGAGTCATCGGAATCAATGGATATACAGGACGCGCTATCGTTCCATCCGGCGCATCCACAGGAAAATTCGAAGCTTTGGAGCTGCGGGACGGCGACCGGGGAAACTACACAGGATTAAGCGTCCAAAAAGCAGTGGACAACGTAAACACCAAGATTGCAGAGGCAATCCTGGGAGAAAATGCCCTGAACCAGACGTATATTGATTCTTTGCTGGTTCAGACAGACGGCACGGACAACAAAAGCAATCTGGGAGCTAATGCTACCCTCGGGGTGTCCATGGCAGTGGCGCGGGCGGCGGCCATGGCCCTTCGCATTCCCCTTTACCAGTATATCGGCGGCTGTCACGCCTGCAGAATGCCGGTTCCCATGATGAATATTTTAAACGGGGGCAGGCATGCGGACAATACGGTGGACCTTCAGGAGTTTATGATCATGCCTGTGGGAGCTTCCTGTTTTTCAGAGGGAATCCGCATGTGCGTGGAAATCTACCAGGCGCTGAAAACCATTCTGAAGAAGAAAAACCTGTCTACAGCAGTGGGAGATGAGGGCGGCTTTGCCCCGGACCTGAAGGATTCCAGGGAGGTGCTGGAGCAGATCCTGGAAGCGGTCACCAAAGCCGGATACGAACCAGGGGAGGATATTGGCATTGCCATTGACGCAGCGGCCAGTGAGCTTTATGATGAAAATAAGGATGCCTATTATTTTCCGGGAGAAAGCAAGATGACGGGAAAAGAGGTTCTTCGGGATGCATCGGAGATGATCGATTATTACGAGATGCTTCTGGATGAATTTCCCATTGTTTCTATTGAAGACGGGCTGCAGGAGGATGACTGGGAAGGCTGGAAGGATATGACCAGCCGGATTGGAAACCGGGTGCAGCTGGTTGGGGATGATCTTTTTGTCACCAATATCAAAAGGCTGTCCTGTGGAATCAGGCTTGGAACTGCCAATGCCATTCTGATCAAGGTGAACCAGATCGGAACCCTGACAGAATCCTTAGAAGCAGTGGAGCTGGCTGCCCGGGCAGGTTACAGAAGCGTGATCTCCCACAGATCCGGGGAGACAGAGGATTCCTTTATTGCAGATCTGGCAGTGGCCACAGGTGCCGGACAGATCAAAACAGGAGCTCCCTGCCGGTCCGACCGAAATGCTAAGTACAACCAGCTGCTTCGGATCCATGAACAGCTTGGCGGGTTATCGGTGTATGAGAATCCGTTTGCATGATTCTGGCAGCAAATGCTGTTTGGGTGCACAATAATTTGCCAGAATACGGGAAAAAAGAGTTGAAATCTAAAGTGGGCTATGGTACAATATCCTCTAGTTGATTAGGAGGTGTAACCACGTGCAGATTTTGAGAACGATATTGACAATTCTTTTTGTTATAGATTGTATTGCCCTTACCGTAGTAGTTCTGATGCAGGAAGGCAAGTCCCAGGGACTTGGCGCTATCGCCGGAGCAGCAGACACATACTGGGGTAAGAACAAGGGACGTTCCATGGAGGGCGGACTTGTGAAGGCAACTACTATTATGGGAGTTTTGTTCTTTGTACTGGCAGTTGTATTAAATCTGAATTTCTAAGAATGAACTGGGAAACACTCTTGTTGATCTGATCACAAGAGTGTTTTTTACTATGAAAGTCCTGTCCAGCAGCTGCGAATGAGCCATGCTTGCATGGACGAATTCGCAGATATTGGACGGGCTAGACCGTATGAGTAAGTAGGGCGATAGCCCGGATTACGAATACGGTCGGCAGTTACGGGAGCACCGTAGGTGCGGAGTAACTGACTTTCATGGATATGTCGCCGACAGGCGACATATCCTCATTGCACGTGTGTTTGACATAGAAAAGGAGATAAATGAGTAAAGACAGAGATTTTGACAAACGAAAAAAATTTATGATGGAGCTTCTGGGTGACCCGGTGTACCAGCCTATGCGCTTTCGGGAGATCGCAGGCCTGCTCCGCCTTTCCAAGGATGAGAAAAAGGATCTGTACCGTGTGCTGGATGACCTGGTAGCAGAGGGCAAGGCAGACCTGGATTCCAAAGGCCGCTATTCTAAGGTAACCGGAAGAAAGCGCGGAAAAGAAAAGCTTCATAGAAGAAAAGAAGAGAAATCCGAGAAGCGCCTGGACAAATACAAGGAGGAAGCATCCGGAAGAAAATCAAAGAAAAATTCCGGGGACCGCAAAGAGAAATATGGCTCCCGCAATGACCACGGACGTGACGGCCGGGGCAGATACGAGGACAGGCGCTCTGGCAGACGTTATGAGGAGAAAGATCCGGAAATTCGTCTTGCCCGCCTGGAAACGGAATACGCAGACTGCCCGTCTGTAGAGGGAACTTTCATCGGCCATCCCAAGGGCTTTGGCTTCGTGGAAGTAGAGGGCGAAGAAAATGACGTATTTATTCCCGAGGATTGCACCGGAACGGCTATGCATCAGGACAAGGTTCGTGTTATAATCACAAAAGAGCCGCAGGAAGGCAGGCGCAGGGAAGGAATCGTAGTGAAGATCCTGGAACGCGGCATGCCGGAAATCGTGGGAACCTACGAGAACAGCCGGGATTTTGGCTTTGTGATCAGCGACAATCCCAAGTTTTCCAAGGATGTATTCATTCCCCGCAAGGATTCAAATGGGATCAAGGACGGAGATAAGGTAGTTGTGGAGATCACCAGCTACGGAAGCAAGAACCGCAACCCGGAAGGCAGGATCAAGGAAAATCTTGGCAGCTGCCGTGCACCGGGAACCGACATCCTTGCCATTGTAAAAAGCTTCGGTATTCCAAGTGAATTCCCAGAGAAGGTAATCCGACAGGCGAACCGCGTGCCGGATCGTGTGCTGGATGCAGACCGGGATGGAAGACTGGACCTTCGCCATCTTCAGACCGTCACCATTGACGGGGAGGATGCCAAGGATCTGGACGATGCAGTTACCCTGACCAAAAAGAACGGCATCTATCACCTGGGTGTTCACATTGCAGATGTCAGCAACTATGTCCAGGGAGGAAGTGCCCTTGACCGTGAGGCACTGAAGCGCGGAACCAGCGTTTACCTGGCTGACCGCGTCATTCCCATGCTTCCGGAGCGGCTTTCCAACGGCATCTGTTCTTTGAACCAGGGACAGGACAGGCTGACCTTAAGCTGCCTGATGGACATTGATGAAAAAGGCAATATGGTTTCCCACAAGATCGCAGAGACGGTGATCTGTGTGGATGAACGAATGAATTATACAGATGTGAAAAATATTCTGGAAGATACAGACGAAGAAGCAAAGAAACGGTATGCAGATCTGGTTCCCATGTTTTTCCTGATGAAGGAGCTTTCCCAGATCCTGAGGGGAAACCGTCACCACAGAGGTTCCATTGATTTTGATTTCCCGGAAAGCAAGATCATTCTCAATGCAGCAGGCCGTGCCATTGACATCAAGCCTTACGAGGCAAATGTGGCAACCCGGATCATTGAGGATTTCATGCTCATGGCAAACGAGACAGTGGCAGAAGAGTGCTGCAGAGACGATATGCCGTTTGTATACCGTACCCACGAGAATCCGGATCCGGAGAAGGTGGAAAGCCTTCTCACTCTGCTTCACAATCAGGGTGTTACGGTGCAGAAAATGGGACAGGAGATTACTCCAAAGGAGATTCAGACGATTCTTGAGGGAATTGAGGGACTTCCAAATGAACCACAGATCAGCCGCCTGACCCTTCGTACCATGAAGCAGGCCAAGTATACCACTGAGTGCAGTGGCCATTTTGGGCTGGCAGCCAAATATTACTGCCATTTTACCTCCCCCATTCGTCGCTATCCGGATCTTCAGATCCACAGAATCATTAAGGATAAGCTGCGGGGACGTCTGGAAAGGGAAGGAAAGACAGAACACTATAAGGAAATCCTTGAGGATGTGGCAAGACAGTCAAGTGTATGCGAGCGCCGTGCAGATGAGGCAGAAAGAGAATCCGATAAACTGAAAAAGGCAGAGTATATGTCCTATCATATTGGAGAAGAATTTGAGGGAATCATTTCCGGCGTTACCGGATGGGGCTTTTATGTGGAGCTTCCCAATACCGTAGAGGGACTGGTACACGTAAATACGCTGAGAGATGATTACTATACCTTTGATCAGGACGCCTATGAGCTGCGGGGAGATGTGACCGGAAAGGTTTTTGCCCTGGGACAGAAGGTGCGCGTGCGTGTGGCAGAGGCAGATACAATGCTTAAGACAGTAGATTTTGTTCTGGCAGAGCAGCATGACTGGTAAATAGTATTATGATTAGTGTCACCTACAGGTGACAATCCATACAGGGAGGAACTTATGGCAAAGAAACCAGGAATCAAACTGATTGCAAATAATAAAAAGGCCTTTCACGATTATTTTATCGAGGATACTTATGAGGCTGGAATCGCCCTTGCAGGAACGGAAGTAAAATCCCTTCGCATGGGAAAATGCAGCGTAAAGGAATCCTTTGTGCGAATCCAGAATGGAGAGGTTTATATTTACGGAATGAATATCAGTCCATATGAAAAAGGAAATATTTTCAACAAGGATCCCCTGCGCATTCGCAAGCTTCTGCTTCATCGCAGCGAAATTAACAAAATGGAAGCAAAGCTGAAGGAAAAAGGACTGACCCTTGTGCCGATCAAGGTCTATTTCAAGGACAGCCTAGTAAAGGTTGAAATCGGTATGGCAAGAGGTAAGAAGCTTTATGACAAACGCCAGGACATCGCCAAGAAGGATCAGAGAAGAGAAGCTGAGCGTGATTTTAAAGTGAAAAATCTTTATTAGAAGAGGTCAGGTATGGAAGAGAAAAAACGTGTGATGAAAACGGTGGATGATTCCCGTACGGAGCAGGTGCATCTGATCATGCACCAGCATCTGAATGCAGGAGGAAGGCTGTTCGGCGGAATGCTGATGCAGTGGGTGGATGAGGTATCCGGCGTGGTTGCCATGCGCCACTGCGGCACTTACCGTGTGACCACTGCAGCTGTGGATAATCTGCAGTTCAAGGAGCCTGTCTATGAGGGCGAGATCCTTGTGATGATCGGCTATGTGACTTATGTGGGCAACACTTCCATGGAGGTGGAAATCGATTCTTACGTGGAGCGTTCAGATGGAATGCGCTACATGGTGAACCGTGCATTTTCCGTGATGGTGGCAGTAAACGAGAAGGAACGGCCCACGCCCATCCCGGGACTTCTCATCCGCACAGAGGCCGAGAAAGGCCGCCACGAGGCAGCACTTCTTCGCAGGGAAATGCGCAAAGAAAGAAGAGACGCCGGATTCTGATGATCAAATTCCGGAAAGGAACCATAGCAGAAGAAATTCTGCTTCTGGTTCCTTTTTATTTTCCTGGTTTTCAAAGAGCTGTTTTTCTTGCACAAGTATAGACAATTTTTCCCATAAGCAAACATTCCGAAGTCCGGCAAAAAATCCTATAATGAGAATAAAGATTGGGGATAACAGGAGGATTTCTTATGCAGTATGGACATTTTGATAATGAAAACAGGGAATATGTGATTGACCGTGTAGACCTTCCCACCTCATGGACCAACTACATTGGCGTGAAGGATATGTGTGCAGTATTGAACCACACAGCAGGAGGGTATATTTTCTACAAATCACCGGAGTACCACAGGATCACCAGGTTCCGTCCAAACGGAGTTCCCATGGACCGGCCTGGACACTATGTATATTTGAGAGATGACGAGAGCGGGGATTACTGGAGCGTCTCCTGGCAGCCGGTTGGCAAGCCCCTTGATCAGGCGAAGTATACCTGCCGCCACGGCATGTCCTATTCCGTCTATGAATGCGATTATAGCGACATCTTTGCCTCCCAGAAAATGTCTGTAGCCATGGACGACCCGGTGGAAATCTGGGATGTGCGGATCAAAAACAACAGCGACCGCACCCGTAAGCTCAGCGTTTTTTCCTATCTGGAATTTTCCTTCCATCAGATTGCCATGGATAACCAGAATTTCCAGATGAGTATGTATGCGTCCGGTTCTTCTTATGAGGACGGAATCATTGAGTGCGACCTGTTCTACGAGGAGTTCGGATATCAGTTTTTCACAGCGGATTTTACACCGGACAGCTACGACTGTCTGAGAGATAAATTTATTGGCAGTTACCGCACGGAGGACAATCCCATTGGAGTTGAGAACGGCCATTTAAGCGGCAGCAGCGAGCTTGGAAACAACCATTGCGGCGCTCTGCACAAACAGCTGGTTCTGAAGCCAGGAGAAGAAGTGCGTGTGATTTTCCTTCTGGGAGAGGGTACCAGGGAAAATGGAAAGAAAATCCGTGCCAAATATGCAAATGGTCCGGCGGCAGACCATGTCTATGAGCAGCTGAAGGTATGCTGGGACAAGAAGATCAACCGCCTGCAGATCCATACCCCGGATGAGGGTATGAACACCCTGATCAACACCTGGACCCTGTACCAGGCAGAGGTCAATATTATGTTCTCCAGATTTGCATCCTTTATTGAGGTAGGCGGACGTACCGGACTTGGCTATCGTGACACCTCACAGGATTCCATGACCGTTCCTCATTCCAACCCGGAGAAATGCCGCCAGAGAATTGTGGAGCTTCTTCGCGGCCTGGTAAAGGAAGGCTACGGACTTCATCTGTTCCAGCCGGAGTGGTTCGACCCGGAAGAAAAAGGCAAAAAGCCTTTTAAATCACCTACCGTTGTGCCAACTCCTAAGCTTGACGATATGATTCACGGAATTGAGGACACCTGCTCGGACGATGCCCTGTGGCTGGTGGCTTCCATCAATGAATACATAAAAGAAACGGGAGAGTTTTCTTTCCTGGATGAGATCTATACCTATGCAGACGGCGGTGAAGGAAGCGTTTATGAACATATGAAACGAATCCTGGATTTCTCCTGCAGGCAGGTGGGAGAGGACGGCATCTGCAAAGGCCTTCGTGCAGACTGGAACGACTGTCTGAACTTAGGCGGCGGAGAGAGTGCCATGGAATTTTACCACGCTCTTTGTCCGTATTATCAGAATGATAAGATCGAGATCCGTGAGGCGGAGCCTTATTCCTACTGTCAGTTTGTTGTGGGAAAAGATCACACCGCTTTTGGAAGGGCCAGACATCCCTTTATGACTGGAACCGGCGGCTGGGCTTACTATTCCGCAACGCATTACATGCTTGGAATCCGCCCCGGCATGGATGCTCTTGAAATCGATCCCTGCATTCCAAAGGGCTGGGATGGCTTTACCCTGACCAGACAGTGGCGGGGTGCACAGTATGACATTACGGTAGAAAATCCGGAGCATGTATCCAAGGGCGTGTGCCAGATTTTCCTGGATGGAGCCCTGACGGAAAAAATACCGGTACAGGAAGCCGGAAGCACACACAAGGTGCGGATCGTAATGGGAAGCACCCAAGATGAGAAGGAGGAAGCAAAATGATAAAGTTCGGTACAGGCGGCTGGCGAGCCGTTATCGGAGATGAGTTTACGAGAGCGAATATCCAGATCCTGGCAGAAGCGCTTTCCAGGAAAATGCAGGATGAGGGAGTGGCAGACCAGGGACTTTGCATTGGCTATGACCGCCGCTTCCTTTCCAAGGAATCGGTTAAGTGGGCCTGCGAGACGCTGGCGGCAAACGGCATCCGCAGCTGGTTTGTAAACAAATCCTCACCAACGCCGCTGATCATGTACTACGTGATGGCACATGACCTGCCTTACGGAATGATGGTGACTGCAAGCCACAACCCTGCTATTTACAATGGAATCAAGGTGTTCACAAGAGGGGGCAGGGACGCAGATCAGGAGCAGACCCAGGAAATCGAAAACTACATCCGGAACGTGGAAGCAGACATAGAGGCTGGCAAAGCAGTTCCCCGCATGGATTACGAGGAAGCGAAAAATGCCGGGTTGGTTGTGGAATTTAATCCCCTGAACGAGTACATTGACAGCATTATTTCCAGGATCAATATGCAGGCCATCCGGGACAGAGGCCTTCGGGTGGCATTAGATCCCCTTTACGGCGTCAGTCAGACTTCTTTGAAGACGATTCTGTCCATTGCAAGATGCGAGGTGGAGACCATCCACGAACGCCATGACACCCTGTTTGGCGGAAAGCTTCCGGCACCCAATGCCACCACCCTTCGTCCGCTGCAGAATTATGTGCTGGACCGCTACTGCGATATCGGAATTGCCACAGACGGAGATGCAGACCGGATCGGCGTCATTGATGACACAGGAAGATTCCTTCACCCCAACGATATCCTTGTACTTTTGTACTATTATCTGGTAAAATATAAGGGATGGTCAGGTCCGGTGGTCCGTAATGTGGCAACTACCCATATGCTTGACCGTGTGGCCGAAAGATTTGGACAGGAATGCTGCGAAGTTCCTGTAGGCTTTAAGTACATTTCCGCAAAAATGCAGGAGACAGACGCTGTGATCGGAGGAGAATCCTCTGGCGGTCTTACTGTGAGAGGACATATTAACGGCAAGGACGGCATCTATGCAGCTTCCCTGCTGGTGGAGATGATCGCGGTCACAGGCAAAAAGCTTTCTGAGATTGCAAAGGAAATTGAGCAGGAATATGGGGAAATCCATATGGTGGAGCGGGATTACCGCTTTACCCCGCTTCGAAAGGAACAGATCCACAAGACTCTGATGATCGACAAACTTTTGCCGAAGCTGCCTTATGCCATCAGCAAGGTATCCTATCTGGATGGCTGCAAGGTATATTTCCAGAATGGAGGATGGATCATAGCACGTTTTTCCGGAACAGAACCTTTACTGCGCATATTCTGTGAGATGGAAAGTAAGCTGGCTGCCATGGAACTGGTGGACATCTTTGAGGAGTTTCTGGAATTAAAATAATGAATAAAGATAAAAAAATACGCTCTCTGAAATGGAAATTTGCAAAAATTATGCTGCTGTGCTGGGTACTTCCGTTCCTGGTGATCATTGGACTGGTCGGGTCCTACATGCTGATCACTCAGCGGGAGAACCAGATGGAACGTCTTGCTGCACAGGCCGGGCTGAATACCCGGACCTGCGCAGAGCGCCTGAACGGGGCCATCGCAGACTCCCGCCAGGCTACCTATGACGGTACCCTGTTTGAACAGTACAGGCAATATAGAAGGCAAGGCTCCAGCGGAGAGCGTATTTTTTCCAATGGAGTACAGAATTATCTGAATGCGCAGTACTCACACAAGAAAAATAATATTTTTACCGTATTGATGCTAAAAGAAGATCCGCTGAATAAACATTATACAAGCTATAACTTTGGTACCGGGGGAAGTTATGGCATGATCCAGCACTTTTTCAGCCAGGACCGGGATCAGGTATTAGAGCTGGCCAAAAGCCTGGATACGGCTGTGGGATTTCTGAAAACAGACAACGGCTTTTACATTGTCCGCAACATGATGGACCGCAGCTTTACCGCATGGGGAATTTTGGTGAGCCGGGTGAATGTTAACTACTGTTTTGAGCCTGTGAAAACTGCATGGGAGGATTTCCATGTGCAGCTGAACATATCCGGCAATCCGTTTGTAGAAGCTGGCAAGGTTGTTTCCATCGAGGACATCCGCGCTGAGTATCCGGAATATGCTTCCAATATGAAAGATGACATGATTCCGGCATCCCCGGCAGACGGCGTACAGTACGCAGTTCCATTCTATGGCTACTGGGAAGGCCTTTACGTAAACAAAGCAGTTATGGAAGCTGCCGGTGCTGAGATTCCTACCGCAGACACCACATGGGATCAGTTCCTTGAGACCTGCCAGGTGATCAAGAACGCAGGCTATACCCCAATCGCTACTTCCCTTGCAAAAGAGCCGCACTACTGGTTCGAGTTTGCAATTTACAATCACGACAGCGCAAAGACACACACCACAGTTCCGGAAGCTGTTGACGATGCAGCCGGAGAGGCTTGGCAGGCTGGTCTTGCAGATATCAAGGACCTCTATGAGAAAGGATTCTTATCCGAGAACACCAACACTGCAACCGGTGACGAGGTATTCCAGAGCTTCCTGGAAGGTAAATCTGCATTCTATCTTGACGGCTCCTGGAAAATGGGCGGTATCAAAGAAGGAACCGCTACCACCGCTCTGAAAAACGGTGCAGAGATTGACGAGAGCAGCCTTACCAACCTGGAAAAAGATGCCCTTGCAATGCCGAAGGACACCACTGGCATCACAGGCGCTGTACAGGATCTTGTTACACAGGATGAGAGAGCTCCGATCTTCGACAACATGCCTCAGATCGTAGAAGGACAGACTGAGATCACAGACGCTCTGCAGGAAATGCTTGATATCATTGAGGAAAATGCAGAATAAGCACCCTGAAAAATGAAAGCAGCAAACGGGCCGGAGGAGACGCTTCTCCGGCTCTTTTATAAGAAAGGGGTGTTACTGTGAACGTATATAAGAATAAAAAACCTGCATGGGTGTTTCTGATTCCTGCGTTTCTTTTCATGGCAGTATTTCTCTACTATCCGTTCCTTCAGAACATTGTAAACAGCTTTATGAAGATCCGGAATCTGGGCGGAGGAGCCAAAGGGGTCAACAATCCATTTTATAAAAACTATGCGGAACTGCTCACTGATCCAAACATGAGAGTGGCACTGAAAAATACCGTGATCATGATCTTTGTTACCCTGTTCGGTGAGGTAGGACTGGCCGTTATCCTGGCAATGCTGGTAGATAACGTAAAAAGAGGAACCAAGTTTTTCCGTATCGTATACTTTTTCCCAATCGTCATTTCTGCAACTGCACTTGGTGTTCTGTTCAACCTGATCTTCCAGTATGACGGAGGAATGCTCAGTCAGCTGGTTGGAGAGAAGACCAACTGGAAGGAGCTGTATCCGCTGACGGTTATGATGACTCCGGTTGTCTGGCAGTATGTAGGATTCTACTTCATCATTCTGGTAACCGGACTGAACAACATTCCGGAAGAACTGTACGAATCCGCAGCCATTGACGGAGCAACCAGATGGCAGAAGGTAAGATATATTTCCTGGTCGCTGCTTCACAATGTGGTCTGTACCTGCGCCGTACTTGCAGTGACAGTAGCATTGAAGGTATTCGATCTTCCATGGGTGATGTTCCCAAATGGGGCACCTCTTGGAAAAACCTGGCTGACAGGAACCTATATGTATTATAAGACCATGCAGGCACCTGACATTGATTACAGCTCTGCAATCGCGTTTTTCATTGTAATCCTTGGCGTGATCCTTTCAAAGGTGGTCAACAAAATTTTCAAGGAACGGGACTATTGATCCAGAAGGAGGAACAAAAAATGAAAAAAATCATATTAAGAGTGTGAATACATTCCTCATTTATATCGTTCTGATCTTCTGGGCGGTTACGACCATTTATCCGATCTTCTGGGTAATTTCAAACTCCTTTAAGGACAAGAAAATGATCATGTCCGATGCTTTTTCCCTTCCATTGGGAAAGCTGTTTACAACAGCCAACTACACAGACGCATTCTCCAAAATGAACATTCTCAATGCGTATAAGAACAGCATTATTATTTCAGGATGTGTGGCAGCAGTGGTGATCCTGCTGGCTGGCATGGCGTCTTTCGCTCTGGTAAGATACAGCTTTAAGGGCAGCAAGCTTCTGTACAATATTGTAATTGCGGCTATGATGTTCCCGGTTTTTTCCACGATCATTCCGGTATTCCGCATGGAGTTCGGATGGGGAATCGCAGGCTCAGGCAAAACCTGGATGTCGCTGTTATCCGTAATCCTTCCCCAGATCGCAGGAAATATGGCATTTGCCATCGTGGTGCTTACGGGATACATACGAAGCCTGCCTATTGATCTTGAGGAAGCGGCGTTTATGGAAGGCTGCAATGCCTACCAGATCTTCTTCAAGGTGATTATGCCTCTTACCAAACCGTCTTTTGCAGCTGTTGGAATCTTCAGCTTCCTCTGGAGCTACAACGATCTTTTTACCCAGCAGTTCTTCCTGAGAAACAAGGATGAGTGGGCGATCACAAGACTTCTTCTTGAAATTTCTTCCAAAGAGGGTACCAACTACGGTCTGATGGCAGCGGTTGTAACACTGGTAGTAGTTCCGCTTCTGATCGTGTATGTATGCTTGCAGAAATATATTGTAAAAGGTATGACAGCTGGAGCTGTAAAAGGTTAAAAAGGCAAAGGGCTGGGGAATTGTTGGAAAAGACAATTTCCCGTTTTTTGCTGTCCGGAAATTTTGACCTGGATCCGGCTTTCGGGTATAATAGAAATACAGCAAAAACTGCTGTAATGGGGGAGGAAAAAAGAAATGTACCATGTAGTGATCATTGACGATGAACCGATTATTGTAGAGGGAATTTCCAAACTGGTTCCCTGGGAAAAATATGACTGCTGCGTAACAGCCTGTGCCTACGGTGGAAAAGAAGGACTTGTTACCATCCGGGAGAAGAGGCCGGATATTATTTTTACGGATATTTCCATGCCCGGACTGGACGGGCTGAAAATGATCGCAGCTTTGAAATCCGAATTTCCGGATATGCAGATCAGCATTCTTACCGGATTTCGGGATTTTGATTATTGCCAGGAGGCCATCCGCCTTGGAGTGTGCAGATTTTTGCTTAAGCCTTCCAAGCTGGAGGAAATCGAGGAGGCTCTTGCTGTGATGGCAGAGAACCTGAAGAAAAAGGGCGTGGCTTCCCATGAGGAGAGTCAGGAAGAGAACAGCGCAGGAAGCTTTATTGTGAAAAATGCCCTTGCTTATATGGAAGAGCATTACAATGAGAAGCTGACGCTGGCTCTGGTTGCGGAAAAAAACTATGTAAGCCAGTGGCATTTGAGTAAGCTTTTGAATAAACATGAGAACCGGAATTTCTCCGAGATCTTGAATCAGATCCGGGTGGAGCATGCCAAAGAGCTTTTGAAGGAAATGCAGCTTCGCATTGTTGATATTTCAGAAATGGTAGGCTTCACAGATGTGGCTCATTTTTCCAGGGTGTTCAAGAAAATGGAGGGAATTTCTGCCAATGAATATCGAAATACAAGGCTTTGAAGCTTTTTTATAAATGTACAGAAAACATCGAAAAGTCTAAAAATTGTATGAAATCATTCCGCCTTCGGTTGACAAGTCTGCCATACTCTGTAATAATAATGGAGAACAAAAAGTGGAGAACTGGCATGGCGGATCCTGAACTTTCGCTGCACTGGTTCCGTTTTGTGGGAGGAATATATTATGAAAAAACGTTACTTAATTCTTGCAGCGATTATGATAACTGCAATAACAGCAGTCGGATGCGGTAAGAAGAAAACCGAAGAACCCAAGCAGGAAGCACAGGCAACTGTAACCCCTGCTGAGAATACAGATACAGCAGGCAATGATGAAGGCACACTGGTTGATATGCAGAAGTCAGATGACAGCGATATTAAGAATGTGATCGGTGATAAGACTACTACAGCATCCAAGCTGATTATTGTTAATGAAACAGGCTCTGATATTGCAGGTATTTATGTGCGTCCAACTACAGATGACGATGATGACTGGGGAGATGAGCTGATCAAGGGATTATTTACCCTGAAAGACGATGACAAGGCACTTTATTACTACGATAAGAACGTGAAGGACGCTTCAGGAAAGACAGTGACAAGCTTTGATATCCGCATTGTGTATGCAGACGACAGCCTGACAGACTGCTATTTCCGCAAGCTTCCTCTTACGACCATCACACAGATCACTTTGAA
This sequence comes from Blautia segnis, assembly GCF_014287535.1. Classification (NCBI taxonomy): domain Bacteria; kingdom Bacillati; phylum Bacillota; class Clostridia; order Lachnospirales; family Lachnospiraceae; genus Blautia; species Blautia segnis. The sequence continues at coordinate 36,041 of NZ_JACOOT010000002.1, forward strand.
GATGGATGGAAGCGGAGATGACGCGATCCCGTATGCGACTTATCTCACTGCATCCAGCAAGAAGGAGACTTCTACTCTGAATGAGGTGAAGAAGCGCCTGGGACTGGATGACAGCAGCAGTGATGAGGAGGACGATGAGACTCCGGACCCGACAGCGACACCGGTTCCGAACAGCACGGCAGCTCCAACTGCCACACCGACTCCGAACAATCCGGCAGCTGATCCGACTGCTACACCGGTTCCGGATAATCCAGGCAGTAATGACGGTCCTACCGCAGACCAGGCGAAGTCCTATATCGGCCAGCCTCTTTCCAGTCTGATTGCAGCTCTCGGTGAGGCCAATGGAAGCGACTATGAGAATGAGCCAGAGACAGGTGAGACCGGCTATCATTATTACGATACTTTCACAGTTTCTACTACAGTAGATGAAAGCGGCAACGAAGTTGTTGCAGGTGTTTGGTAATTCATTATTAAAATATAAGGCAGGACAAAAGAATGGAAATGAAAAGAGTATTATTAAAATTAAGCGGAGAGGCTCTTGCAGGCCCGAAGAAAACAGGATTTGACGAGGCAACAGTTCTGGCTGTAGCCAAGCAGATCAAGGCAATTTCTGACGAAGGCGTACAGATTGGAATCGTGATCGGCGGTGGAAACTTCTGGAGAGGACGTACCAGCGAGACCATCGACCGCAGCAAGGCAGACCAGATCGGAATGCTTGCAACCATTATGAACTGCATCTATGTATCTGACCTTTGCAGATATACCGGAATGCAGACTGAGATCTACACTCCATTTGCATGCGGCGCATTTACCAAGCTGTATTCCAAGGACAGCGTGGAGGAGAGCTTTGCACAGGGCAAGCTGGTATTCTTTGCCGGCGGTACCGGACATCCGTATTTCTCCACAGATACCGCTACTGTTCTTCGTGCAGTTGAGATCGAAGCAGAGGCCATCCTTCTTGCCAAGGCTGTTGACGGTATCTATGACAGCGACCCGAAGGTGAACCCAAATGCAGTGAAATATGACGAGATCTCCATCCAGGAGGTTGTTGACAAGAAGCTTGCAGCCATGGACCTGACCGCATCTATTATGTGCCTGGAGCAGAAGATGCCGATGCTGGTATTTGCCCTTGATGAGGAAAACAGCATTATCAATACCGTTCACGGCAAATTTACAGGAACTAAGGTGACTGTATAATCGGAGGATTGCGGGAGCTGCTTTGCAGCGGAGCAATTCGTGGATATCAAGTTAGGATTACAAAAATATTTTAGAGGGAGATTAAATACATGGATGAAAGAATTCAGAAGTATGAAGAGAAAATGAAAAAAACACTGGCAAGCCTTGAGGCAGAGCTGGCTACGATCCGTGCAGGACGCGCCAACCCGCACATTCTGGACAAGCTGACCGTAGACTATTACGGAAGTCCAACACCTCTTCAGCAGGTAGCCAATATTACCGTTCCGGAAGCACGTATGATCCAGATCCAGCCATGGGAATCCAGCCTGATCAAGGGAATCGAGAAAGCAATCCTTACCTCTGACCTGGGACTGAACCCGAACAACGATGGTAAAGTGATCCGCCTTATTTTCCCGGAGCTTACAGAGGAGCGCCGTAAAGATCTTGTAAAGGATATCAAGAAAAAAGGCGAAGCTGCCAAGGTTGCAGTCCGCAACATCCGCCGTGATGCCAACGATGCATACAAGAAACTGAAAAAAGAAGAGGATGTATCCGAGGACGAGATCAAAGAACTGGAAGACAAGATCCAGAAGCTTACAGACAAATACATCAAGGATGTAGATGCAGCAGTTGAACTCAAGGGAAAAGAGATTATGACTGTATAAAAGGATATGTCTGCTGTCTGCCCCTTTTGCAGGGAAACAGCGTAAAGAGAGCTCTGGAAAAGAGCTCTCTTCTGCCTTATAAAGAAAAACGAAAGAACAGGGAGAGAACTATGAACGTACCCAATCATATTGCCATCATCCTGGATGGAAACGGACGCTGGGCGAAGGCAAAGGGAATGCCCCGCGGCTATGGACATATAAAAGGCTGCGCCAATCTGGAGCAGGTCTGCTATGATATTAAGGATCTGGGTGTGAAATACCTGACGGTCTACGCTTTTTCCACAGAGAACTGGAAGCGTTCCAGGGAGGAAGTAGACGGTCTGATGAAGCTGTTCCGCAGCTATCTGAAGAAGTGTATTAAGATTTCCAGAGACAATAAGATGAAGATCAAGATCATCGGTGATATTTCTGCTTTTGCACCGGATATCCAGGAGAGCATCCACAAGCTGGAGGAGTTTTCTAAGGATTACGATGAGCTGTATTTCCAGATTGCCATGAATTACGGAAGCCGTGATGAGATCACAAGAGGCATGAAAAAAATGGCCCAGGATGTAGCCGACGGAAAGCTTTCACCGGATGAGGTGACAGAGAGCAGGATTGAAAGCTATCTGGACACAGCAGGCGTGCCGGACCCGGATCTTCTGATCCGCACCAGCGGGGAGCAGCGGCTTTCCAATTTCCTGATGTGGCAGCTGGCCTACACGGAATTTTATTTTACCGATGTGGCATGGCCAGATTTCCACAAACCAGAATTAATACAGGCTATCGAGAAATATAATCAAAGAGACAGAAGATACGGCGGAGTGAAGGAGGAATAACATGTTTAAGACACGACTGTTAAGCGGAATCGTGCTGGTGGCAGTGGCGCTTCTCACCATTATCAGCGGCGGCTACGTGCTGTTCTTCACACTGCTTGGCATTTCCCTGATCGGAATGCAGGAGCTGTATAAGGCCATGAAGGTTCGCACAGATCAGTTTAACGCACTGGAAATTGCAGGATACTTAGGTGCTGTGATCTATTATGTGCTGATGGCAGCAGATTTTGAGAAATATGGAATGATGGGCGTTATTATTGCGTTCATGATCTTTATGTTTGTGTATGTATTTAATTATCCCCGTTTTCATGCCGAGCAGGTAATGCCTGCATTTTTCGGCGTGGTATATGTGGCAGTGATGCTTTCCTTTATTTATCTTACCAGAAACCTGCCGGATGGCAAATTCCTGGTATGGCTGATCTTCCTTTGTTCATGGGGATGTGATACCTGTGCATACTGCGTGGGAATGCTGATCGGCAAGCACAAGATGGCACCTGTTTTAAGCCCGAAGAAATCTGTGGAAGGCGGAATCGGCGGCGTGGCAGGAGCAGCTCTTCTGGGCGTGATCTACGCAGCTGCTACAGGCGGCCCTATGGCAGAGTATGCCCTGATCTGTGCAGTGGGCGCTTTGATTTCTATGGTAGGAGACCTTGCAGCTTCTGCAATTAAGAGAAACCAGGGAATCAAGGACTATGGCAAACTGATTCCGGGACATGGCGGAATTCTGGACCGTTTTGACAGTGTGATCTTTACCGCACCTGCCATTTACTTCCTGGCGAAGCTGGTGCTGGGAATCTGATCCTGGAAACATGGATGCCTTGAGGCGAGGTTTTCCGGAAGTGGTTCATATTGAATTTGAGAGGATATTTACATGAAAAAAATTGCAATTTTAGGCTCTACAGGGTCCATTGGTACCCAGACACTGGATGTGGTAAGAGCCAATGGTGATATTGAAGTGCTGGGAATCAGCGCCGGAAGAAATGTAAAAATGCTGGAAGAGCAGGCAAGGGAGTTTCATCCTAAGCTGATCGCAGTGTGGGATGAAAATGCGGCAAAGGACCTGGCCGTCCGCCTTCAGGATATGGATGTGAAGATCGTATCCGGAATGGATGGGCTTCTGGAGCTTGCCCGTATGCCTGAGACGGATATTTTGGTAACAGCTGTTGTGGGAATGATCGGAATCCGTCCTACTATGGAAGGAATTAAGGCAGGCAAGGACATTGCCCTTGCCAATAAAGAGACTCTTGTAACAGCTGGTCATTTGATCATTCCAATGGCAAAAGAATACGGCGTTCAGATCCTTCCTGTGGACAGTGAGCACAGTGCCATTTTCCAGGCCCTTCACGGGGAAAAAAGAGAGCAGGTGGAGAAGCTTCTGATCACTGCATCCGGCGGTCCTTTCCGCGGAAGAAAAAGAGATGAGTTAAAGAATGTAACTCTTGCGGATACCCTGAAGCACCCCAACTGGGTGATGGGACAGAAGATCACCGTAGATTCTGCTACCCTGGTGAACAAAGGCCTTGAGGTAATGGAAGCCAAGTGGCTGTTTGATGTAGACCTGGATCACATTCAGGTAGTTGTCCAGCCAAAGAGCATTATCCACTCCATGGTGGAGTTTAAAGACGGCGCGGTGATGGCCCAGCTTGGAACTCCGGATATGCGTCTTCCCATCCAGTATGCCCTTTACTATCCGGAGCGCAGATACTTAGAGGGAGAGCGTCTTGATTTCCACAAATTAAAAGAGATCACCTTCGAGGATCCGGATATGGAAACCTTCCTGGGACTTCCTATGGCAATGGACGCTGCCAGGGCAGGAGGCAGCATGCCGACTGTATTTAATGCGGCAAATGAGCTGGCAGTTAAGAAATTTCTGCAGGAAAAGATCGGCTTTCTGGATATTTATGAGATTATCGGACAGTCTATGGACAGACATCAGGTAATCGCAAATCCTGACCTGGACGAGATACTGGCTGTTGAGGCGGAGACTTATAAATGGATCGAAAGCAGGTGGTAGATTGAAAATTATTCTGGCAATTTTGATTTTCAGTGCGATCATTCTTTTTCATGAGCTGGGACATTTCCTTCTGGCAAAGAAAAATAAAATCGTAGTAACAGAGTTTTCTCTTGGAATGGGACCAAGACTTCTCAGTACGGTGAAGAACGGAACCAGGTACTCTCTGAAGCTGTTTCCCATCGGCGGTTCCTGTGCCATGATGGGAGAGGATATGGAGGACGAAGCGCCGGGAACCTTTAACGGAGCGCCTGTATGGGGCAGAATCGCCACAGTTGCGGCAGGACCTGTGTTCAACTTTATCCTGGCATTTGTGATAACAGTGATCATTGTTTCTCTGGTGGGATATGATCCAGCTGAGGTTACCCAGGTGGAAAGCGGTTCTACAGTGGCAGAGGCTGGTCTTCAGGAGGGGGATATCATCAAGGAATATCAGGGGTATCACATAGACCTGGCAAGGGACCTGTATCTTTATATGTACCTGAACAGCGTCCAGGAGGATGAGACCATCCACATGACCGTTGAACGGGATGGGAAAGATGTGGAGCTGTCTTTCAAGCCGGATGTGCAGGTTCGGTATCTTCTTGGCTTTAACCGGAAGAATACGGATTCCCTTGAGGTAGAATCCCTGATCCCGGGAATGGGTCTGTCAGAAACCGGTGTGGAGCCTGGGGATGTGATTACTTCCATCAATGGCACCCGCCTGGAGAATGCAGAGGATTATACCAATTATCTTGCAGATCATCCTCTTACCGGCGAGACTGTGACCATCACCTATGAAAGAGACGGCCTGGAATACACTGCAGATGTAACGCCTAAAGAGTACCGCACTGCGGTTCTGAAATTTTCCTACAACCTTGCCTATACCAAGGCAGAGGGCTTCGGCGTGCTGAAATACGGTGCTCTGGAAGTAAAATATCTGATCCGCTCCACCTTGCTTAGCCTGAAGGAGCTTCTTACAGGAGGTCTTGGGGTGAAGGATCTCAGCGGGCCGGTTGGCGTTGTGGATGCCATCGGAAGCACCTATGAGGAGAGCAAGAGTGAGGGAATGCTGGCAATTTGGGTGAATATGCTGTACATGGCAGCCCTGCTGTCCGCAAACCTTGGGGTTATGAACCTTCTTCCCCTGCCAGCACTGGACGGCGGCCGTCTGGTATTCCTCATCATTGAGGCAGTGCGCAGAAAGCCTGTCAACCGCCAGGTGGAAGGCACCATCCATTTTGCCGGGCTGATGGTACTGATGGTTTTGATGGTTGTGGTCATGTACAATGATATTCTGAAAATATTCTGAAAATAAAGATGCATTTACCACCAGGAGCTGATGCAAACCTTTACGTTTGCACAGCTCCTGGTTTTTTTGTTTTTTGATGGGAGCTTGACAGAATATGAACAACCCTTTATAATAAAATAGTTTTATAATCAAACTAAATGCCAAACTAAATACTATGGAGGGTTTTATTGTGGATAGAGAGTATAAAAGCAGTCTGAAATGTCTTAGAATCGGAGATAAAATTGCAGAGCTTCCCATTATTCAGGGAGGAATGGGAGTCGGAGTCAGCAGAAGCTCTCTGGCTGGGGCTGTAGCGGCCGAAGGAGGCGTAGGGGTTATTTCTACAGCACAGATTGGATACGATGAGGAAGGCTTTGAAAAAGATCCGGCAGCCTGTAATCTTCGCGCAATCCGCAGGCATATTTTAAAAGCCCGTGAGATTGCAAAGGGACGGGGACTGATTGGTGTTAATGTTATGGCAGCATTGAAGCATTACAAAGAACATATACATGAGGCTGTGGCAGCCGGTGCAGATCTTATTATCAGCGGCGCAGGACTTCCTGTAAACCTGCCGGAACTGGTGCCGGAAACCTGCAGAACAAAGATTGCACCAATTGTCTCATCTAAACGTGCAGCACAGCTGATACTGAAAATGTGGGCACACCGTTATAACCGCACGGCAGATCTGATCGTCATTGAAGGACCGGAGGCTGGGGGACATCTGGGCTTTTCCAGGGAGCAGCTGGACCATAGGGCAGATCTGGATTTTGATCAGGAAATCCGAGATATTATTTCCTGTAAAAAAGAGTATGAGGAAAAGTTTTCCAGGGAAATTCCTGTGGTTGTAGCAGGTGGGATTTTTGACCGAAGTGACATTGATCATGTGCTGTCGCTTGGAGCAGATGGTGTGCAGATTGCAAGCCGGTTTGTGGCGACCGAAGAGTGCGACGCAGATGAGCGGTACAAGCAGGCATACATTGATGCAAGGGAAGAAGATATCCAGATTGTACAAAGTCCTGTAGGAATGCCGGGAAGAGCTGTGAGAAATCACTTTGTGGAGACTGTGGAAGCCGGCCGTATTCCTGTGAAAAAATGTTATCACTGCCTGGAAAAGTGTAATCCCGGGCAGGTTCCCTATTGTATTACAAATGCCCTGATTCAGGCTGTGAATGGGGATGTGGAGAATGGTCTGATTTTCTGCGGCTCTAATACAGGCCGGATTCGGGAAATCACTACAGTATCTGCGCTGATGCGGGAGCTGGCAGAAGGCTGAAGTATTCAGAACTAGATGGATGCCATACTAAGGAAACCTTGTTTGGAAAAAAATAACAGGAATCTCTTGAATTGACAGAATACCTGTGGCAAAATATAGAAAAATTCAGGAGGTGCTGTTAATTATGAATTTTATGCATGATATTTTGCCTTATGGCAAATTCGGACGTTCAAGGGCCATTAATGCGGAGAACCCTACAGGGGAAAAAGGCAAGGGAGGAACAGCAGCCAGTAACCTTGGCACAGGAAGGAAGGGAAGTCCCTGCCTTTTGAATCTGCTGCCGGGGAGTACTACAGTTCTTGGTGATATTAAGGGCTGCGGAGTGATCAACCATATCTGGATTACAGTAGATGCCAAAACCTCAGAAGGAGACTGCTTTGTGCTCCGTGATCTGGTTTTGCGGATGACCTGGGATGATGAGGAGCACCCGTCTGTGGAAGTGCCTCTGGGAGACTTCTTCTGTTGTGGTTTTGGAAAAGAGTGCACTGTAAATTCATACTCCATTGCTGTAGTCCCTGCAAGAGGAATGAACAGCTATTTTTCCATGCCATTTACCAAAAGGGCGAAAATTGAACTGATAAATGAACACAAAAATCCTATCCCGGCATTTTTCTATCAGATTGATTACTGTCTGTACGACAGTCTTCCGGATCCTGTTCTGTATTTCCATGCAAAATGGAACCGGGAGTCTGTAACTGAAAAAAAGAAAGATTATACCATTCTGGATGGTGTCCATGGAAGAGGAATTTATGTGGGAACTTACCTTGCTCTGCAGACCTTGGAGAGATATTGGTGGGGCGAAGGCGAAGTGAAATTTTATCTGGACGGAGATGTGGAATTTCCAACAATCTGCGGAACCGGAACAGAGGATTATGTAGGTGGTTCCTGGAGCTTTGCCAAGCAGGAGGACGGCAGAACAGTGGAGCAGACTTATTCTACACCATTTTTAGGTTATCCTTATTATTCAAAACAGGATGAACTGACTTACCACCCCTATTACAACGATGACTGTCCTCCTATGCGAGGCATGTATCGCTTCCATATTCCGGATCCGGTTTATTTTGAGGAAGATATCCGCGTGACCATCCAGCAGATTGGTATGTGCCATAACGGCCTGTTTGAGAGACAGGATGATGTTTCCAGTGTGGCATACTGGTATCAGGAAAAAGGTGGACAAAATGACTACTCCCCGCTTCTGCCCAGGGAAGAGAGATGGCCAAGATAAAAAACTGTATTACAGGCTGCCGCTTAGCAAAAGAGAAATCTTGGCGTAAGCGGCAGTGCTGCGTTGTGCGAAGGCTTTTTACTGAAGCTCGGCGATTCGGGTGACACCTACGTAGACTTCCTGAACTTTGTACCAGGTGGGATAGTCTACGATTCCGGTTTCCGGCAGTCCGAAAATGTTCTGGAATTTTCGCACGCAAGCCTGAGTCTGAGAGCCATATATGCCATCCGGATTTACCTTTGGAAGTGCGGGGTATGCCTGACTGATGGCATTTAACTGCTCCTGGAGCTGTACAACCTTACTTCCTGATGCACCTATATCCAAGTCGTAACCCGGCCAGGAAGAAGGGATGCCGGAAATCTCCTCCGCAACATTGATATACATGTCACTTCCATAAAAATAGCGCAGAATCTCAATAGGGGAATATCCCTGATCTCCAAGGCGCTTACTTCCCCACTGGGTCATCCATCCCCGGTCACGGCATTGCACTCGTTCTCCGTCACAGTATTGTGTAAGAATGGGCTGACGTACATTTGGCCTGGAAAGATAGTTTTCAAACAGTTCATCTACTATGCGGTCAATGGTATTAAAAATATTTCTTCCACGGATCCATTTGTGGTCATAAGCAGTGGAGGAGGTGATGGTATAGTCTTTTCCCTTGTTGCGGTACCACTCTGTGTATACCCGGTTTAGGGTAAAGGACATAATTGCCAGAACATTGGCTCGGATCGTATCGTCGGGCCAGGTGGCGTAGATTTCACTGCTGGCAACATTTTTGATGTAATCCCGGTAGCGCACATAATAGTTGGAGGCGGAATTATCGCCTACGGGTCCGTCGTGAACAACAATATATTCAGGGATAACTACTTTGCTCAGCACGATTTCTCCGGTTTCATTTACTGGCTTGATTTCAGATTCCTGTATTTTGGGCGGATACTCGTAAAAAAGTGTGTGTGGAGGAATGACGACACGGCTGTCGGCGACAGAGCTTTGCCGCGGGTTTAAAAGTACAGGCTGTTTGGCGAGGATAGCCGGAAGGACTTCTGTGCCTGCAATTTCCTCCGAATGGAAATCCTCAGCTTCAATCTGCATGGAATATTCTGCGTAGGGCTGGGCTTCCTCAGTAGCATTTAAGCTGTATTCCAAAGGCGGCGTTTTCAGCTGGAGGACAGGGGTATTGCCGGAAGAATCGGTGCGGACCTCTTCAATCACACTATTGGGATCGCCAGTGTAGGAAATGCGAACCAGTGCATTTTCTACAGGACGGTTGTCGGCTTCAGAGCGCACGGTTATCTGCAAGGTTCCCTGATCTACATTTTCCTGCTGTGCATGTAAGGTTTTTCTGAAATACATGGACGACCTCATAAAATGCTCTTCTGGGTATTATATGCCGGATGTGTGGGAAAGATGAGCTGAGAAAATTCAGGGCTGTTTGTTGGTACGAAGTTCGGTTATAATAGAAACAGAAAATATACGAAAGAAGGGAAAAAATGAAAAATTTAAGAAAACGTGTGGGAAGATTTCTGCTGATGTTTGCAATGCTCTTTGCAGGAATTCTGCTTCCGCAAAATACGAAAGCGGTTTGGGCAGCAGATGGCAGCATGACGGTACATTTTCTGGATGTAGGGCAGGGGTTGTCTGTTCTGGTGGAATCGGAAGGGCAGACTTTGCTGTATGATGGCGGTCCCAGAAGCGCATCCAGCTTTGTGGTATCCTATTTGCAGGAACGGCAGATTTCGGAGATTGATTATCTGATTTCTTCCCATTATGATGAGGACCACGTCAGCGGATTGATTGGATGTTTGAATGCCTTTGATGTGGCAAATGTGATTGGAGCAGACTATGTCCACGATTCCTCGCTGTATGATTCCTTTATGGATGGAGTCGCAGCGCAGGGGCTTACGGTACAGCATCCGGCTGTGGGAACAGAATATGAATTCGGTTCCGGGAAATTTACGATTTTGTCTCCGCAAAATATCAGCAAAGAGAGCAATGCCAATTCTGTGGCAATCAGGCTGACAAATGGGGAAAACAGTTTTATTTTTACCGGGGATGCGGATTACAACAGCGAGGCTGACATGGTATCTTCCGGAATTGACCTTAGCTGTGATGTGTTAAGTGTGGGACATCACGGATCTGCAACATCCACCAGCTGGGATTTTTTGCAGGCGACAGTTCCGGAGTATGCAGTGATCAGCTGCGGCGCAGGAAATATGTACGGACACCCTCATGAAGAGACGATGGAAAAACTGTCCGACATGGGTATCCAGGTGTACCGTACAGATGAACAGGGGACGATTGTAGTTTCTTCTGACGGGAATTCTCTTTCCTGGAATATGGATCCCTGTAATGATTATACTTCCGGGGATGGAAAAAGTCCTGCGGGAGAAAGCGAGACGCAGGGATTTGCCGGGGAACAGTATGATGATCAGGGAGAATCGAATGATACGGATTCCATAGAAGCTGATTCAGCTCAGAACAGCCAGGAAGAGATGGTATGGATCTCTGCTACAGGAAGCAAATACCACAGCATTCCGGACTGTGGTAATATGAACCCGGATAAGGCCTATCAGGAGCCTCTTTCCCAGGCAGAGGCCCAAGGGTATGAAGCCTGTAAGAAGTGTTTCTGAAAAAGCTTTTTATGAAAATTGAACAGACCTTATACCAGAGCCTGTTTCAAACACGCTCTGGAGCCTTTTTTTAATCGGCTCTAAGGCCAGGGATATGTATGCAGAACTGGTCAGGATGCTATTACAGTTTTTTCAAGGTTGTCAACCCGCATTTCCAGGTTGGCAACCTTTTCGCGTGTTTCAGCGTTTTCCTGACGGTGACGTATTTCATCAACGCGGGAATCGAAGAGGACGCTGATCTTGCGGTTGGTTTCGTTTTCCAGCGTTAAGTGGATCTTGTGTACAGAGTCGTCAAGGGTATCCATCCTGGATTCCAGCTTATCTACTTTGGATTCCAGTTTATCTACTTTGGATTCCAGCTTATCTACTTTGGATTCCAGTTTATCCATCCTGGATTCCAGCTTATCTACTTTGGATTCCAGTTTATCCATCCTGGATTCCAGCTTATCTACTTTGGATTCCAGTTTATCCATCCTGGATTCCAGTCTATCCATTCTGGATTCCAGCTTAGCTACATCAGAGCGCAGCTCAACCATTTGGGACTTCAGTATAGTTACGTCGGACTTCAGCTCATTCACATCAAAACGCAGTTCATTCATTCCTACCTGCAAGGTGATAACATTCTGGTTAATGTTAAGAAGAACATCTTTTAATTCGGGATCGATCATGGGAAATACACCTCCTTTTAGAAAAATACATTTCAGATACGAAATATTGTTTAGATATACTATATCACAGCCAAAGTATAAAGTCTATTCAATTTTCATAAAAGTCTGGAACATAAAACGAAAACAGAATTCATTTTCAGATTGGAATAAAGATTTTTCAGATGTTCAGACAAGTATATTCCATAGCTGGCGAAAAAGCAACTGCTTTTTGTAAAAATCTTATCCTTAATTTTTTCCATGATATTTCGGATTATCCCTTTTTTATTTGTTGAAATTCTGGTATACTGAAGTGTATGTTTAGTGACAGAAACGAAAAGAAAAATGGTTTCTGACATGTATTGTTTAAAAGAACGTAAGAAATGTAGAATAAATTGGTGGTGTAGAATTAGTGAGTGAACAGAAACGAGTAATTTTCACAAAGGAGGAATTGGCTGCTAAGGTGAAGGTTCCGGCTATTGTGGAACAGGATCTGAAGCGCATTATCAGTGACCGTCTGGAGCAGTGCGGCTTATATTACAGGGTTTTTTCCAGGATTAAGACCGCATCCTCCATGGCTCATAAATTTGCCCTGAAGGATTATGGCGCAGAGAATAAGAAGCTTCAGGATCTGGTGGGTGTCCGGATCAATCTGTACTTTGATGATGATGTGGAGATTTGCCAGAATATTGTGGAGAATACCTTTGATGTGATCGGATGGTCCACTTCCGAGCGCAGTGAGGAGGAGTTTAAGCCCACCAAGCTAAACGGTGTGTGCAGGCTTCCTGAATATTTAAGATCTGAGATTTCCCCGGAGACATGGGATATGTATATTGATGATACCTTTGAAATCCAGATCAAGACCATGTTTTTCGAAGGCTGGCATGAGATTGAGCATGACATGCGGTACAAGGGAGAAGAGCTGTGGAAGAACTACAAGGGATTTTCCCGGTATTTTAACAGCATTCTGGCGACGTTGGAGCTTTGTGATAAATCCATGGTAACCCTGTTTGAGGATCTTGGACATTCCCTTTACAAATCCGGAAGATGGAGCGATATGATCAAGAGCCATTTTCGTTTGAAGCTTGGAGAGGGACAGCTCTATCCTGAGGTGGCACAGCTTCTGGATGAGGACTGTAATCTGCAGGTGGAGAATCTGGCCAAGCGTATTTACAAGACCAGCAAGCAGACTCTGGTGGATCAGCTGCTTCACCGCAGCCGCAAGGTGCCGATCAATGTAAATACCATTATTGCGCTGTTAAACGACAGCCAGTTTCATGACAGCCGCTTAAGTGCTATTTTTAAGGAACGTGACGTATACAATGATGGCCGTGAGGAAAGCCTTGGAGAGTCCTGGCATTACGAAATGAAGCCGCTGATTCGGCACAATGTATTCCAGATGTGCACAAAGGTAGACGGAAGCCGTCTGAAGGAGGGAACTTCTGCTTCTGCTTCCGAGATTTTCCAGCAGGCAGCAGACGGCATTTACAGCTGGATCGTGGGCAAATATGGCGTTTTGTTTAAAGGAATGCCCCAGAAGACCAGCACCTATCATGCGGATATTCTGGCCTATCATGTAGCTGTGAATTATGATCCTGCCAATCGCCGTCTGAATATGCACGTAAGGCATATGGATATGGAGGTGGGCGGCCGCATCTGGTATTCAGAGGCAGGACTTGAGGTTTCCAGGCAGGAAGAAGTCATCTTGAAGGTTTGCAACGGATATGCGCAGCCGGAGCGGGAGCATACCATTCAGGATCCGGGGGTTACATTTTTCAGCTATCCAGGATATTACAAGACAATTGTTGACAATATCGGAATTGTCAATGGAACCGAGTGCTCCAACAGACGCCGCATTATAAGAGAGGAAATGTTTGGAAACCTTCTTACGGCACTGAAAGATCCGGAACGGTTATTCCCTATAGTGGTGATCGTATCCAGAGAGACCCAGGACGGAATGATGGACGAGGACTGGCTTGGACAGTTCCGCGTGTCTGATTTTACAAGAACGGTATGGCGCTATTCCCATGTGTTTACGGCGCATGAATCTGTGGGCAAGAAGTTCTTAAGGCTGGCAGGCATTGATCTTCGCCAGATTGATGACATTCCGCGGCTGTATATTTTCTGGCCAGGCGGGGATGTGGATGACTATGGTCCTGAGGATGTGACCAACTGCAGCTTTGGCCGTCACTTGGAAGCAAGAGGGGATGCGCGTACTTATGACATTGTCCGCGGCGGACAGGCTTTTTATCATAAGATCGTTACGGATTTAAGAGAGTGGAATATTTCCGCGGATATGTGGGAAGGCTTTAAGCTGGAGACGGTGACGGAACTGCCGAAGTAAGGAAAATTTTTCTAAGATAAAAAGAATACCATCCGTAATTTGCACCTGGTTAAAACAGGAAACAAATTATGGGTGGTATTTTATTATGAAAGTTCCAGAAGGTGTCCAAGAATAAGCCATGCCTGCATGATCGAAAGCCTGTGAGTAAGCATGGCAACCCGGATTACGAATGCGGTCGACAGCTGCGAGGGCATCCATAGGCGTGCAATAGTTATGCTTTATAAATTATGATGTCGTCTACGGCAGGCAACATGTCCGTTTTGTATGAAATTAAAAAAGACCTGCAAAACAGGCATGTTGCAGGCCATTAACATTTCTTGAATAAAATAAAAAATGCGGAAGATGGGACTTGAACCCACACGAGCGCAATGCTCACAAAATCCTTAGTCTTGCTCGTCTGCCAGTTCCGACACTTCCGCATATCGCATTTCGTAGAGATCAGAAATCTCTGCGCGATCAAATATTTAATTGTACATGCGGAAGATGGGACTTGAACCCACACAAGCGCAATGCTTACAAGATCCTTAGTCTTGCTCGTCTGCCAGTTCCGACACTTCCGCATATCGCACTTCATAGAGATCAATCTCTGTGCGATTAAATATTTATCATACTACCTTAAGTAGTACATGCGGAAGATGGGACTTGAACCCACACGAGCGCAATGCTCACAAGATCCTTAGTCTTGCTCGTCTGCCAGTTCCGACACTTCCGCATATCGCGTTTCTCATGGAGAATTGTTTCTTTCTCGCTGCGACGGATATTAGTATAACAAAGGGGTATGGGATTGTCAACACATTTTTTGAAAAAAATTTAAAAATTTTATTTTCTTTTTGAAAAAAAGAGGAATTTGAAATTTTGTGTAGAATATAATTAATAGGAGGAAGATTATCAATACACCTGTCAGTCTTTGGAGGATAGTGAATCTATGAATATCAGAGAGAGCATGGAAGAAAGAGAACTGGAGCTGCTCTGCCCTTATGCGGCGTACAGCGGCAAGTCCAGGGGAAGAGACCGCGAGGAGGAAGAGTGCGATGTGCGCACTGTGTATCAGCGGGACCGTGACAGGATTCTGCACAGCAAGGCTTTTCGCAGAATGAAGGATAAGACACAGGTGTTTCTGGCACCGGAGGGAGATCATTACAGGAACCGGCTTACCCACACATTAGAGGTTTCCCAGATCGCTCGTACCATAGCCAAGGCGCTGCGTCTGAATGAAGACTTGGTGGAAGCCATAGCCTTAGGCCACGATCTTGGACATACTCCATTCGGACACTCAGGAGAGACTGCACTGAACCAGGTACATCCCGGCGGCTTTGCCCACTATCAGCAGAGCATCCGTGTGGTGGAGGTACTGGAGAAGAACGGAGAGGGGCTGAACCTTACCTGGGAGACTAAGGACGGAATCCTGAACCATCGTACCAGCGGCAGTCCGTCTACACTGGAAGGACAGGTGGTACGCTTTTCCGATAAGATCGCATATGTCCACCATGACATGGACGATGCCCAGAGAGCCGGAATTATCACGGAGACGGATATTTCATCAGGCCTCAGGGAGTTTCTGGGACAGACCACAAGAGAGAGGCTGAACACCTTTGTCCATGATGTGATCGAGAACAGCATGGATAAGCCGTCCATACAGATGTCTCCAGCTGTGGAGCAGGCACTGATGGATTTGCGCCAGGAGATGTTCCAGAAGGTATATCTGAATCCCATAGCGAAAAAGGAAGAGTCCAAGGCTATCAAAATGCTGACGGAACTTTACCAGTATTACATAGACCATCCGGAGGCCATGTCCAGGGAGTACCTTGCCCTGATCGAGAAAAGGGGCGTGCCCAAAAGCAGGGCGGTATGTGACTGGCTGTCAGGCATGACGGATCAGTACTCTATGAAGAAATTCAAGGAGATCTTTATCCCGAGAGCCTGGGAGGTATATTAGAAGTTACTGTTCACTGGTAATGTTCCGCGAGGTGTTTTACTATGAAAGTCCCAGACGGCAGCCAAGAATGAGCCATGCTTGCATGAGCGAATTCTTGGATATCGGATGGGCTAGACCGTATGAGTAAGTAGGGCGATAGCCCGGATTACGAATGCGGTCGGCAGCTGTGGGAGCGCCCATAGGCGCGGAACAGCTGACTTTCATATATGGTGATGTCGCCGGCAGGCGACATGTCCGTTTGGTGAACAAAGTTCACAGAAAACCCGAGAAGTGCGGCGCGAAATCATGCAAAGCATGATTTCTGTGCATCGCGAAGCGTGTTATTGGGCACGAAGTGAACAGTAACTATTAGAAACAGAAATGGAGGATAAGCATGCGTTATTCTGACGATATCATTGAAGAAGTACGTATGAAAAATGATATTGTAGATGTGATATCCCAGTATGTGAGACTGACCAGAAAGGGAAGCTCCTATTTTGGTCTGTGTCCTTTTCATAATGAGAAGACGCCGTCCTTCTCCGTAACCCCGTCCAAGCAGATGTATTACTGCTTCGGCTGCGGAGCAGGAGGAAATGTATATAATTTTGTAATGCAGTACGAGAATTATTCCTTTGGAGAAGCCCTTTCCCATCTGGCAGAGCGTGCCGGCGTGGAGCTTCCCAAGATCGAATATTCCCAGGCTGCCAGGGCGAAGGCCGAGAAGCGGGCCACCCTGCTTGAGATCAACAAGAAGGCAGCCCAGTATTTTTACTACCAGCTGCGCCGTGAAAACGGCAAAACCGCTCACGACTATCTGACAGGCAGAGGCCTGAGCGAGGAAATGATTAAGAAATTTGGTCTTGGCTATTCGGACAAATACAGTGATGACCTGTACAAATATCTGAAAGCCCAGAATTACACTGACGATCTGCTGCGGGAATCCGGACTGTTTAATGTGGATGAGCGGCAGGGGATGTACGACAAGTTTTGGAACCGTGTTATTTTCCCCATTATGGATGTAAATAACCGTGTGATCGGATTTGGAGGACGTGTGATGGGTGACGGCAAGCCCAAGTATCTGAACTCCCCGGAGACCCAGATCTTTGATAAGAGCCGTAATCTTTACGGACTGAATATTGCAAGGACCACCAGAAAGAATTACCTGATCCTGTGCGAGGGCTATATGGACGTAATCTCTATGCACCAGGCAGGTTTTACCAATGCGGTAGCCTCCCTTGGAACAGCTCTTACGTCCGGCCATGCAAGCCTGGTGAAGCGTTACACCCAGGAAGTGCTGCTGTTATACGACAGTGATGAAGCTGGAGTAAAGGCTGCGCTGCGAGCCATTCCCATTCTTCGGGAAGCCGGGGTGAATTCCAGAGTGGTGAACCTGCGGCCCCATAAGGACCCCGATGAATTTATTAAGACCGAAGGGGCAGAAGCCTTTGAAAAAAGGCTGGAGGCAGCCATGGACAGCTTTATGTTCCGGGTAAGCATTGCGGCAGGAGAGTTTCCCATGGAGGAGCCTCAGGGACAGAACCGGTTCTTTGACCGGTGCGCCCAGTATCTTCTGGAGCTTTCCGATGAGCTGGAGCGGAACCTTTACATTGAAGCAATCGTGAAGGAATACCGCAGATACGGAATCAGTGTGGAGAACCTGCGCAAGCGTGTGAATTCCCTTGCCATGAAGGGAACTCCCGCAGAGAAGCGGATCCAGCCCAAATCAGGAGACCCGGCAGTCCGGAAGAAGGAAAGTGCAGGGGAAAAATCCCAGAAGCTGATGCTTACTTGGCTTGTCACCTATCCGGGAATTTTTGAGACAGTAGAGAAATATCTGACGCCTTCGGATTTCGTGGTTCCTCTTTATAAAGAAGTGGCAGAGATGCTCTGGAATCAGCGAAAGGAAGGGGATGTGAATCCAGCCAGACTTTTGAATGCATTTACAGACAGCGACGAACAAAAAGAAGTGGCGTCCCTGTTTAATGCCACTATCCATCTTGAGACCAGGGAAGAGCAGGAGAGAGCTTTCTCAGACGCTCTTCTTCGAATCAAGCAGGAGAGCCTGGCTAAGAAAAATGAAAACTGGGATCCGACAGACATGGCAGCCCTGCAGGAGCTTGTGCAGGCCAAGAAAAATCTGGAGGATCTTGGAAGAAAAAGGCAGCAATTGCATATTTCTTTTGAATAAGGATAAAATATTAACACTATATGGAGGTTAGAGTACCTATGGAAATGAATATGGGCAAATTCAGTGAGAAACTGGTGGAGCTTCTGGAACTTGCAAAAAAGAAGAAAAATGTACTGGAATATCAGGAGATCAGTGACTTCTTCAAGGACCAGCCCCTGGATGCGGAACAGATGGACAAGATTTTTGACTTTCTGGAAGCAAGCGGCGTGGATGTGCTTCGAATCACAGACAATGGCGCAGACGATCTGATGCTGGATGATGATATGGATATTGATGGCCTGGACGATGAGGAAGAGGTAGAACTGGACAAGATCGACCTTTCCGTTCCGGAAGGCGTAAGCATTGAAGACCCGGTTCGTATGTATCTGAAAGAGATCGGTAAGGTTCCCCTTCTTTCCGCTGAGGAGGAGATTGAGCTTGCCAAGAGAATGGAGCAGGGAGATGAGAATGCCAAGAAACGTCTGGCAGAGGCCAACCTTCGTCTTGTTGTCAGCATTGCAAAGCGTTATGTAGGACGCGGAATGCTGTTCCTGGATCTGATCCAGGAAGGTAACCTTGGCCTGATCAAGGCAGTTGAGAAATTTGATTACCGCAAGGGATACAAGTTCAGTACCTATGCAACATGGTGGATCCGTCAGGCCATCACAAGAGCCATCGCAGACCAGGCACGTACCATCCGTATTCCGGTGCATATGGTTGAGACCATCAACAAGCTGATCCGCGTTTCCAGACAGCTGCTCCAGGAGCTTGGACGTGAACCTACCCCGGAGGAAATTGCAGAGGAGATGGACATGCCGGTTGACCGTGTGCGTGAGATCCTGAAGATTTCCCAGGAGCCGGTTTCCCTTGAGACCCCTATCGGTGAGGAAGAGGACAGCCATCTTGGCGATTTCATCCAGGATGACAATGTTCCAGTTCCGGCTGACGCAGCTGCCTTCACACTTCTGAAGGAACAGCTTGTGGAAGTTCTTGGAACTCTTACCGAGAGAGAGCAGAAGGTGCTTCGTCTTCGTTTCGGACTGGACGACGGACGTGCCAGAACCCTTGAGGAAGTTGGTAAGGAATTCAACGTTACCAGAGAGCGTATCCGCCAGATCGAGGCAAAGGCCCTTCGTAAGCTCCGTCACCCAAGCCGCAGCCGCAAGCTGAAGGATTATCTGGATTAAGGAGAGGGACATGCAGTTATCCTTACGGTTGTCTGCAATCGCAGATATGGTAACAACAGGGAACAGGCTGGTAGATGTGGGATGCGACCACGGATATCTGCCAGTGTACCTGATACAGCAGAAAAAAATTCCATCGGCCATTGCAATGGATGTACGAAAAGGCCCTCTTTCCAGGGCGAAGGAGCATATCCGGCAGTATGGTCTGGAGGAGTACATACAGACCCGGCTGTCAGATGGGCTTGAGAATCTGAAGGCCGGGGAGGGGGACACTCTTGTAATCGCAGGAATGGGAGGTCCTCTTATGGAAAGAATTCTCACGGACGGCCAGTCTGTGAGAGATTCTTTTTCTGAGATGATTTTGCAGCCCCAGTCGGATATTCCCCATTTTCGCAGATTTATCCAGTCACAGGGGTTTCAGATCGTGGAAGAAAAAATGGTGGAGGAAGAGGGTAAATTTTATCCTATGATGCGTGTGGTGAGGACATGTCCGGAAGGTGATGGGAATGAGAATCTGGTTTCGGAAGCGGCGCCCTACACCTTGGAGGAAGCTTTTGGGAAATTTCTTTTGAAGGAGCATAATCCAGTTCTTTACCGCTATCTTTTAAGAGAGGAACGAATCCGTGCAGATATTTTAAAGCAGCTTCAGGCTGCGCCTCAGGCGGAGGCAGTGACGGCACGCATCCGGGAAGTAAAGGAGGAAGCGCAGCTGATTAAGGCAGCGCTGGCAGAATATGAAAGTAAATGAACTGACAGGCTGGCTGGATGAACATTTTCCGGCAGCTGCGGCAGAGGACTGGGACAATGTGGGACTTCTTACAGGGGATGATGAAAGGGAAGTGCACCATGTTTTTCTGGCCCTCGACCTGACAGATGAAACGCTTGAGGAAGCCATAGAGGCAGGGGCAGACATGATCGTCACCCACCATCCTATGATTTTTTCAGGCATTAAGAAAATCAACAACCACAGCTTTACAGGACGCAGGATCCTAAAGCTGGTGCGTGAGGGAATCTCCTATTATGCCATGCATACCAACTATGACATTCTTGGAATGGCTGATTTAAGTGCCGGATATCTGGAATTATCAGAGACAAAGGTGCTCTCTGCCACCGGTGAGATGGATGGGGAGACCATTGGATTTGGCCGCGTTGGCAAAATTCCTGCGAAGATGACGCTGAAGGAATATGCGCTTCTGGTGAAAAAGAATCTGAAACTGGCAGATGTGAAGGTATACGGCAATCTGGATCAGATGGTGGAGACTGCAGCAGTTTGTACCGGATCCGGGAAAAGCATGATTTCCGATGTGCTGGCTGCCGGGGCTGATGTGTATGTGACCGGGGATATTGACCACCATACCGGAATTGATACCGTTGCCCAGGGGCTTTGCATCATTGATGCGGGGCATTACGGCACAGAATACATTTTCATGGAAGACATGAAGGAACGGCTTGAGAAGGCCTTTCCGGAACTGAAATTCACCTGCGCGAAGGTGAAGAGTCCTTATACAATATTGTAACGAGATTGCGGGAGCCGCATAGCGGCGGAGCAATCCGGGGTATCAATGAGTGGCATGTCATACCGGATAAGGAGGGCTTATGGATCAGACAGTAAGGCTTACGATAAACGGAGAAATAAAGGAGTTTCCTGTTGGAATTTCCTATAAAGAAGTAATAAAAGATTATGAGAAAACTACAGATGCCCCTGTTATTCTGGTAATCGCAGGAGGCAAGATCCGGGAGCTTCACAAAAAGGCGAACCGGGACTGTGAAGTGAAGCTGATCACAACCAGGGACAGCATTGGAAACAAAACCTACAAGCGTACCGCCTGCCTGGTGCTTCTAAAAGCCATCTATGATCTTGCAGGCAAGGAAAAGATAGAGAAAGTGGTGCTTCACTATTCTGTTGGAAGCGGCTTTTATTTTACCATGGAAGGAAAACAGGAGCTGGATCAGGCATTTCTTGACCAGGTGAAGACAAGAATGACAGAGCTGGTAAAGGCACAGATTCCTGTGAAAAAGCGAAGCGTAAATACCGATGAAGCCATCGCTCTTTTCCACCATCACGGCATGTATGACAAAGAGAAGCTGTTTCGCTACCGCAGGGTTTCCAGGGTAAATATTTACAGCATAGAGAACTTCGAGGATTATTTCTATGGGGCAATGGCCTATGATACAGGCTATGTGCCATATTTTGACCTGCGGCTTTATGATGAGGGATTTGTGCTTATGCTTCCCGATGCGAAAGCACCTGATGAGATCCCGGAATTTTTGCCCCAGGATAAAATCTTTCAGGTTCAGAAGGAATCGGAGGAGTGGGGGAAGAAGCTGGATATTTCCACAGTTGGGGAGCTGAATGACCAGATTACCAGCCAGGGAATCCAGAAAATCCTTCTTATGCAGGAGGCAATTCAGGAGTCTCAGATTTCCAGAATCGCGGAGCAGATCGCCCAGGCTGGAAATAAGAAGTTTGTAATGATTGCAGGCCCATCTTCTTCTGGCAAGACTACCTTTTCACACAGGCTGTCTATACAGCTGGCGGCTCACGGACTGAAGCCTCATCCTATTGCAGTGGACAATTATTTCGTGAACCGGGAGCATACCCCTCTTGATGAATTCGGGGAAAAGGATTATGAATGCCTGGAAGCCATTGATGTAGAGCAGTTTAACAAAGACATGCTGGCACTCCTTAAAGGGGAGCGCGTGGAGCTTCCGGTGTTTAATTTCAAGACAGGACAGAGGGAATATAAAGGGGATTTCCTTCAGCTTGGAAAAGAAGATATCCTGGTAATTGAGGGAATCCATGGGCTGAATGACAGGTTAAGCTATGCGCTTCCGAAGGAGAGCAAGTTTAAGATTTATATCAGCGCCCTGACCCAGTTGAATATTGACGAGCACAACCGGATTCCGACTACAGACGGCAGGCTGATCCGCAGGATTGTGCGGGATGCAAGAACAAGAGGTACTTCTGCCAAGGAGACCATTGCAAGGTGGCCTTCTGTGAGACGAGGAGAAGAGAAAAACATTTTCCCGTATCAGGAAGAGGCGGATGTAATGTTTAATTCTGCCCTGATTTATGAGCTGGCGTGCCTGAAAGTGTATGCGGAGCCGCTGCTCTTTGGAATTGCCAAGGAGGATCCGGAGTATCTGGAGGCCAACAGGCTTCTGAAATTCTTCGATTACTTTGTTCCGGTGCCAAGCGAGGAAGTGCCGAATAATTCCCTGCTTCGGGAATTTATTGGAGGAAGCTGCTTCAATACCTGATCGGTCACGGTTCAATATTTTAAAATTTAGGCTTTACAGAGCAAAGGAATAATGTTAGAATAGCAGTTGCGCAAGCAAGCCAGGTGATCGCGGCTGGACAGACGAAAGGGTTCAGACGAGGAAAGTCCGGGCTTCACAGGGCAGGATGCCGGATAACGTCCGGTGGAGGTGACTCCCAGACCAGTGCAACAGAAATAAACCGCCATGGCTTCCATGGTAAGGGTGGAAAGGCAGTGTAAGAGACTACCGCCGTCCTGGTAACAGGCCGGGCACATGTAAACTCCATTCGAAGCAAGACCGAGAAGAAAGCGATACGGCTGCCCGTCGTGCTTTCAGGTGGGTCGCTTGAGCCTTCTGGCAACGGAAGGCCTAGACAGATGATCACTCAACGACATAACCCGGCTTATCGGTTTGCTTGTGCAGCAAAAAAGAAATTCTGAGAAGATTTTGTGTATGCAGAGTCTTCTCATTTTTTTATTCCGTTTGCTGTCAGAAAATAAAAAAGTTCTCGCAGAAGCACTTTCATACTTCTACGGGAACTTTGTTAGTATTGTTATTAAATTGCGCAAATATAATCAAAAATTACTTATTTCTGTGACCTCTGTATTTCTCTTCGCAATATTTGCATCTGTAAACTTCGTTCTCCTCATCGGCAAGAACAAATACCTGGTCAAGGCCCTGCTCGATGGAAGTGATGCAGCGCGGGTTCTTGCATTTGATCACGTTGACAACCTGCTTCGGAAGACGAAGGTCTTTCTTCTCAACAATCTGCTCGTCCTTGATGATGTTTACGGTGATGTTGTGATCGATGAAGCCAAGGATGTCAAGATCCAGGTCTTCGATCGGGCATTCTACTTTGATAATGTCCTTTTTGCCCATCTTATTGCTGCGGGCGTTCTTGATGATCGCAACGGTACAGTCAAGCTTGTCCAGCTTCAGATCATGATAAATAGTCATGGCCTTTCCAGCTTTGATATGGTCTAATACGTAACCTTCACGAAGTGCTCCAACATTTAACATGGCAGTTCCACCTCCAATAATGTAAGAATCAGGGCCATACGTACATATACGCCGTACTGAGCCTGTTTGAAATATGCAGCTCTCGGATCATTGTCCACTTCAACGGCAATCTCGTTGACACGTGGAAGCGGATGAAGAATGTACATATCGTCTTTTGCAAGGGAAAGCTTCTGTTTGTCCAGTATGTAGAAGTCTTTCATGCGAACGTAATCCTCTTCGTTGAAGAAACGCTCCTTCTGAACACGGGTCATGTAAAGGATATCAAGATCCGGGATGGCATCCTCAAGACGCTCTTCCTCTACGAACTCGATGTTGTTTTTCTTCAGCACGTCCTCACGGATGTAGCTTGGGATGCGAAGCTCTTCCGGTGAGATCAGCACGAATTTTACATTCGGGTAGCGTACCAGCGCCTCGATCAGGGAGTGAACGGTACGGCCGAATTTCAGATCTCCGCACAGACCGATGGTAAGGTTGTCAAGACGGCCTTTTAAAGAACGGATAGTAAGTAAGTCTGTAAGAGTCTGAGTGGGATGCTGATGACCGCCGTCTCCGGCGTTGATAACAGGAATATTGGAAACCATAGAAGCTACTAACGGAGCACCCTCCTTCGGATGACGCATAGCACAGATATCTGCGTAACAGGAAACGACACGAATGGTATCGGAAACAGTTTCGCCTTTGGCTGCGGAACTGGAATCTGCGGATGAGAAACCAAGAACCTTGCCGCCAAGGTTCATCATAGCAGCTTCAAAACTGAGACGGGTACGGGTACTTGGCTCATAGAAAAGAGTGGCAAGACGTTTGTCGTCGCAGGTATGGGCGTATTTTTTGGGGTTTTTCTCAATATCGCTGGCAAGGTCCAGAAGCTTCTCAAGTTCCGGAACACTTAAGTCCAGCGGACTCATTAAGTGTCTCATGATCTACCTCCATTTGTAATCATTATTTTATAGTTCAAAATCTCTTCGACCTATCATATACTACTTGGGATGATTTTTCAAGAAGATTTTGTAAGTATTTTTTCAAAAAATAATCCGGTGAGAAACCACACGGGAAGATAGTCCAGACGGATGATTCCCCGGTACTGGTGAGGAGCACCGGAATAGTCCCAGGGGCACATGTGAAAAGCCTGCAAAATAGAGCCGCTGGTAAATTCCCCGAAGTAAAAACCGGCAGTATACAGGCATCCGCGAAGAAAAATGGGAAGATTTTTGATCCTGCGGTAAGCAGGGATGATCAGCGCCGCACAGCCGTAAATGGGGAACATAAGAAGGGATGTGGTGCCTTTCATGGCAGCATCTCCCCGAAGCAGGGAATGAAGTCCCGTCCAAAGTATTTCCAGACACCATCCGGTGAATCCGCAGAAGAGAAATGGATGTTTGTTCATTGGTAAGCCTCCCTCGTAAAAAGTTAAAATTAACATTCCCATTCTTGCCAATTTTATACGGTAAGGGTATAATGAAGGAAATATGCGAGGCGTAGCATCGGATATTTCCGCTACGCAAACGGAGCGAAGCGGAGTTCGCGGTTCCCGAAAAGCGAGGCGCAGCATCGCATATTTCCGACAGGAGGACTTTTTTATGAACTATCAGGAGTGCCGGGCATATATTGACGATTCGGCGAAATACGGTTCCGTACTGGGACTTGACAACATGCGGGAAATGTTAGGCAGACTGGGAAATCCTCAGGATGATGTTCCCTTTGTGCATGTAGCCGGAACAAATGGCAAAGGCTCGGTAATCGCATATTTATATACCACCCTTACAAGGGCAGGCTACCGCGTGGGCAGATACATATCCCCCACCTTATATTCCTACAGGGAACGTCTGGAGGTGGCAGGGGAGCGGATCTCCAGAGAGAAATTCGCCGGGCATGTTGCCAGGATCTCCCAGGTCATCACCCAGATGACAGACGCAGGCCTGAACCATCCCACCCCATTTGAAATCGAGACAGCGGCAGCATTTTTATATTTTAAAGAAGAAAATTGTGATCTTGTCCTTCTTGAGACAGGCATGGGCGGCAATCTGGATGCCACCAATATTATAAAAAACACCAAGCTTGCCGTACTGGTTTCCATCAGTATGGACCACATGTCATTTCTTGGAAATACCCTGGAAGAAATTGCACAGAAAAAAGCCGGCATTATCAAGCCAGGCTGCAGGACGGTAACCACCAGACAGGAGTCGGAAGCTATAAAGGTCATTACGAAAACCTGTGAGCAGCTGGGCGTTTCCTGTACAATAGCAGACCCGGACGAGGCAGTTCTGGAGCAGGAGAGCGTGTTCGGGCAGAGCTTTACTTATGAGGGACAAAAATTTGACATTTCCCTTGCGGGAGTTTACCAGAAGGAGAACGCGGTGCTGGCTCTTAAGGCACTTGAAATTCTGGATGAGCTGGGATGGCATACTACCATGGAACAGCGAAAGGATGGACTTTCCCATACAAGCTGGAAGGGAAGATTTACAGTGATCTGCCGGAAGCCTTTGTTTATTGTGGATGGTGCCCACAATGCCGGGGCAGCGGATAAGATGGAAGAATCCATCCGCCATTACTTCAATGGGAAAAAGCTGATCTACATTATGGGCGTTTTTGCAGACAAGGAGTACCGCACCGTTCTTGAGAAAACCGCTCATTTTGCAGAAAAAATCTACACCATAGAGACACCGGACAATCCCCGTGCACTGCCGGCGAAAGAACTGGCAAAAGCAGCAAGGGAATTCAATCCCGGCGCAGAGAGCACGAAGAGCATTGCAGACGCAGTGGAGAAGGCATTTGCTTATGCGGGGGATGATGAGAACAGCGTGATTCTGGCTTTTGGTTCCCTGTCCTTTATCGGGGATCTGACAAGAGCGGTAGAAGAGAGAATTTCATAAGAAACTGCCGTGTGCGTGCGGCGTATTACAACAGAAATTGAGAGGACACAACATGACAGATTTGCAGGAATGCAGACGGAAAATAGATGAGATCGACAACCAGATGGTAGAGCTTTTTGAGAAGCGGATGAAGGTCTGCGAGGAAGTGGCAGAGTACAAAATCCACACAGGAAAGAAAGTGCTGGATCCGGAAAGAGAGCATGCCAAATTAGAAGAAATTCGGAAAAAAGCCCACGGAGAGTTCAATGAGCTTGGCGCTCAGGAGCTTTTTCAGCAGATCATGGCCATCAGCCGGAAGCGTCAGTACCAGCTTCTTACTGAGCATGGTCCTAAGGAAGAGGAAGATTTTCAAATGGTAGAGGAGCTTCCCAGAAACAATGTGACCGTGGTTTTCCAGGGGGTAGAGGGGGCTTACAGTTATGGTGCTATGCGGGCTTATTTTGAGGAAGATATTAAGAGCTATCACGTGAAGCTGTTCCGGGATGCAATGGAAGAGGTGGCAGCCGGAAGGGCAGATTACGCGGTTCTTCCCATTGAGAACTCCACTGCTGGAATTGTGGCAGATATTTATGATCTTTTAACCGAATATAACCTGTTTATCGTTGGGGAGCAGGTACTGAAGGTAGAACATGTACTTCTTGGACTGCCGGAAGCTGAGCTTTCTGATATTTCCTGCGTTTACTCTCATCCTCAGGGACTGGCACAGTGCAAGGAATATCTGGAGGAGCACAGAAGCTGGAAACAGACGGCTGTGAGCAACACCGCTGCTGCGGCGAAGAAGGTCAGCGAAGAAAAAGACAGAACCCACGCAGCCATTGCAAGCAGGGATGCGGGAGAATTTTATAATCTGAAGGTACTGGCAGAGAACATCTGCAAAAATGACAGCAACGTAACCAGATTTATTATCCTGGCGAAAAAGCCTGTGTACGAGAACAACAGCTCCAAGATCAGCGTCTGCTTTGAGGCACGCCATGAAAGCGGAACCCTTTATAATGTGCTTTCCCACATGATCTACAACGGGCTGAACATGACCAAGATCGAGTCCCGCCCCATCCCCGGCAAAACCTGGGAATACCGGTTCTTCGTGGATTTCGAGGGAAATCTTCGGGACAGTGCTGTGAAAAACGCACTGCGGGGAATGGAAGCAGAGACAAGTTATTTGAAGATTCTTGGAAATTATTAGGGAAAAAGATACAGAGAATTTAAGAAGATTTTATCTGTTTTTAATATAACAAAAGTAAAATAGAAAAACGGCTGCAGAGGAAGGCTCTTTTTGAAGTGACAGATCGAGCCGTATCTGCACCATGAAATTGAGAGGAAACAAAAATGGCAAGAACACAGGAATGTATCCTTTACCGTGATTTTGAAAACGGTGAGATACTGGACACAATGACATCACTGATGAACAGCTATGAGGCAAAAGAAGAAGGCTTTGAAAACCGGAAGGAAGAATTTTTCCATATGGCAGGAAGCCTGGTGGAGATGGCTGGAATGTACGGATTTTCCGGGAATCTGTGGCACAATTACCTGACACAGCTTCTGGTAAACCACGAAAACGCATTCAGCACCGCTTCTGAGATCAGAGGCGCGGTGAAGGGCAGCATCAACCATCTGGCTATGCATGACTTTGAGATTTTCAAGGAACTTTACGATTATGATCTTGCTGTTTTTGACAAAGCTTTTGGAACAGACTGCACCGATTTTCTCTGCAATTATGTGAATACAGGATGCAACAGTAAGGTGTATAACCAGAGAATCTGCGACCGCATCTGTGACACGAGTAAACGTCTGGCAGAGGCTTCCACTGTGGAAGAATTTATGGCAGATATGGTGCAGTTTTATAAGGATTTCGGGGTTGGAAAGCTGGGCCTTAACAAGGCATTCCGCATTGAGCATGGCAAAGACGGGAAGTCGGTGATCGCGCCTATTACCAGAATCGCGCATGTGAACCTGGACGATCTGGTTGGCTACGAGATTCCCAAGCAGAAGCTGATCGAGAATACAGAAGCCTTTGTAAGAGGAAGAAAAGCCAACAACTGTCTGCTTTTCGGCGATGCGGGAACCGGTAAATCATCCAGTATTAAGGGAATTCTGAACCGCTACTATGACGAGGGACTTCGTATTATCGAGGTGTATAAGCATCAGTTCCAGGATCTGAATGATGTGATCGCCCAGATCAAGAACCGCAACTACAAATTTATTCTTTACATGGATGATCTTTCCTTTGAGGAATTTGAAATCGAATATAAATATCTGAAGGCTGTGATCGAGGGTGGCCTGGAGAAAAAGCCGGACAACATTCTGATCTATGCAACCAGCAACCGGCGTCATCTTGTGCGCGAGAAATCCGGAGACAAGTTTGAGGTAGCAGATGATGAAGATCTGCATTCCTCCGATACCGTACAGGAGAAGCTTTCCCTGGTTTACCGCTTTGGCGTGCGCATCTATTTCGGGGCGCCAAACAAGAAGGAATTCCAGAACATTGTTACGACTTTGGCAGAGCGTTACGGAGTCACGATGCCGACAGAGGAGCTTCTTATGAAAGCCAATGCCTGGGAACTTTCCCATGGCGGCCTGACGGGAAGAACCGCACAGCAGTTTATCGATCATATACTTGGTACCAGCGAAGAACAGTAATCCATATGTCAGACAAAGGCTGGCGGGGGAGTCGTGACCGGCAGCCAAGAAATAACCCTTGCAGGAGGAAATAAGGTATGGCAGTAACCACATTTGCGGCAATTGATATCAGTTCATACGAGATCAGTATGAAGATTTTTGAGTTTTCCAGGAAGGGCGGGTTCCGGACCGTTGACGATATCCGGTACCGCCTGAATCTTGGCGTGGGAGTATATTCTGGCGGAACCATGGAAGTAGACAAGGTAGATACCATCTGCGAAGTGTTAGGAGATTTTAAGCGGATCATGGCGGAGTACGGGGTAAAAGAATACCGCGCCTGCACCACCAGCGTTTTCCGGGAAATGAAAAATCCCATCATCATCATCGAGCAGATCTACAGAAGAACCGGAATCCACGTAGAGGTTTTAAGCAATGCGGAACAGCATTTCCTTGGCTACAAATCTATTGCAGCCATCGAAAACGGCTTCAAGAAAATGATCCAGAAAGGAACTGCCATCCTGGATGTAGGCGGAGGAAACCTGCAGATTTCCCTGTTTGACAAGGATGCCCTTGTGACTACCCAGAGCCTGAAAATGGGAAGCGTGCGTATCCGCCAGAGACTGAAGGAGCTGGAGAAAACCAACACCAACTACGCACAGCTAGTGGAAGAATTTATCCGCAACGACCTGACCGGATTCAAGCGGCTTTACCTGAAGGACCGGGACATTAAGAACGTGATTCTGATGGGAGATTTCCTTACCGAGACTCTTTTCAAAGAGGAACGGCAGGACAACATTATCACAAAGGCGGAGTTTTTAAACCGCTATGAAAAGACGGTTTACAAAACTGAGGAGGCACTGGCGGAGGAGATGGACATTGATCCGGAATATGCGGCTCTGATCGTGCCTACCATGGTCATCTGCAAGGACTTTATTGACCTGTTCAATGCAGAAGCCCTTTGGATGCCCGGTGTTTCCCTTCTGGACGGAATCGCCTATGATTTTGGGGAAAAGAAGAATTTCATCAAGAGTGTGCACAATTTTGAAAATGATATTCTGGTGGCAGCGCATAACATTGCAAAGCGCTATTCCACCGGAAAAGATCATATCAAAGGAACTACAGAACTGGCGCTGGCTATTTTTGACAGCATGAAGAAGGTACATGGAATGGGCGACCGGGAGCGGCTGCTTCTGCAGATTGCCGTACAGCTTCATGACTGCGGAAAATACATCAGCATGGGAGATGTGGCGGAGTGCTCCTATCGGATCATTATGGCAACAGAAATCATCGGACTATCCACAGAGGAGCGGCAGATCATTGCAAATGCAGTGCGCTACAACACAACGGAATTTGTTTACTACCAGGAGATTGCAGGGGAGATCGGAATGGACCGCTCTGTTTACCTGCTGATCGCCAAGCTGACTGCCATCCTTCGCATTGCCAATGCCATGGACCGCAGCCATTACCAGAAGGTCAAGAATATGAAAGCTGTGCTGAAGGACAGAACACTGCTTCTTACGGTTGATTCTGAGCAGGATATTTCCCTTGAGCTTGGACTTCTGATGGATAAAGTTGAATTTTTTGAAGAAGTATTTGGTATCCGCCTGGTATTCAGGCGGAAGAGAAAAGTGTGAGGAGGGGCACCATGGATCTGAAAAATTTTGAAAAACCGGAATATTTTGTGAACAGGGAGTTAAGCTGGCTGAAGTTTGACGACCGTGTTCTCTCAGAAGCAAGAGATAAAAGCCTGCCTTTGTTTGAAAGGCTGAAATTCACCAGTATTGTGTCTTCCAATCTGGATGAGTTTTATATGGTCCGTGTAGCGTCTTTGAAGGATCAGGTGCATGCAGGCTACGTCAAAACAGACATTGCAGGCATGAGCCCGAAGGAGCAGTTAAAGGAGATCAGCGCACAGACCCATGAGCTGGTGCGTTCCCAGTACAGCACCCTGAACCGTTCCCTTCTGCCTGCTCTTGAGAAGGTAGGGCTTCACCTTGTGATGGAGCATGAGAAGCTGAATGAGGAGCAGCAGGCGTATGTGGACCGTTATTTTGAGGATAATGTGTATCCGGTGCTTACCCCTATGGCAATGGATTCTTCCAGACCGTTTCCGCTGATCCGAAATAAGACTCTGAATATTGGAGCCCTGATTTCCAAAAAAGATAAGAAAAAAGGCAAGGAGGTTCTGGTGTTTGCCACTGTTCAGGTGCCTTCTGTGCTGCCCCGTGTGATTGTGATTCCTTCTGCAAAGAAAGGGGATACTACCGTGATCCTTCTGGAGGAGATCATCGAGCGGAACATTGACAAGCTTTTCCTTGGTTATGATGTGGTCTGCGCACATCCTTACCGTATTATGAGAAATGCAGACCTTTCCATTGACGAGGACGGAGCTGAGGATCTTCTGGTGGAGATCCAGAAGCAGCTGAAAAAGCGCCAGTGGGGCGAGGTGATCCGCCTGGAAGTGGAGGATAAGATCGATTCCAGACTTCTTGGCATTCTGAAAAAGGAATTTGACATTAAGGAAGAGGATATTTTCTACATCAACGGGCCGCTGGATCTGACTATGCTGATGAAGGTGTACGGCCAGGATGGCTTCGACCAGTATAAAGAGCCGAAATATACCCCTGCTGTAGTTCCTGCATTTGCGGATGCCGGCAAGGACATTTTCCAGGTGATCCGAGAGGGAGATGTGTTCCTTCACCATCCATATATGAGCTTTGACCCGGTTGTAAATTTCGTGCGCCAGGCTGCCAAGGATCCGGATGTTCTGGCCATCAAGCAGACTCTGTACCGTGTCAGCGGCAATTCTCCGATTATTGCGGCTCTCGCACAGGCAGCAGAGAACGGCAAGCAGGTTTCCGTTCTGGTGGAACTGAAGGCCCGTTTTGACGAGGAGCACAACATTGTGTGGGCGAAAATGCTGGAAAAAGCAGGCTGCCACGTTATTTACGGTCTGGTTGGACTGAAGACCCACAGCAAGATCACTCTGGTGGTGCGCCGTGAGGATACGGGAATCCGCCGTTATGTGCATCTTGCAACCGGTAACTACAATGATTCTACAGCCAAGCTGTATACAGACTGCGGTATTTTCACCTGCGATGAGCGGTTCGGGGAAGACGCAACTGCTGTATTCAACATGCTTTCCGGATATTCTGAGCCGAAGAGCTGGAACCGTCTGATCGTGGCGCCGATCTGGATGAAGGACCGTTTCCTGAAAATGATCGAGAGGGAAGCGGAGCATGCCAAAAAGGGAATGCCTGCCCTGATCGTGGCCAAGATGAACTCTCTTTGCGATCCCAAGATCATTGAGGCACTGTATCATGCATCCTCCTGCGGCGTGCAGATCTATCTTCTGATCCGTGGAATCTGCTGTCTGCGAGTGGGAATTCCAGGAGTCAGCGAGAACATTCACGTGCGCTCCATTGTAGGAAATTTCCTGGAACACAGCCGTATTTTCTACTTCAAAAACGGCGAGAGTGATGAGATTTACATGGGAAGTGCAGACTGGATGCCCCGTAACCTGGACCGTCGTGTGGAGATTGTTTTCCCGGTTGAGGACGAGCGGATCAAGGACGAGATCAAGCATGTTCTGGATCTGGAGTTCAGGGATAATGTGAAGGCTCATATTCTGCAGCCAGATGGAACTTATGAGAAGACAGACAGACGCGGAAAGGTGCAGATCAATTCCCAGATGGAATTTTGCAGGGAGGCCACAGAAAAAGCACGTGCCCTGAAGAAAAAGGAGAAGCATGAGAACTCCAGAGTGTTTATTCCGGCAGAGCCTGCAGAGGATATTGAGGAGTAAAAAATAGGTGGCTGCCGCGAAAAAATGAGCGGCAGCTAAGAATGTGAAACAGGGAGCAACGGTGAAGTGCGGGGATGATTTTTCAAACACGCTCTAATGACGGTTGTTCCCTTGTTTTGTTTCTAGGAAAATATTCGCAGAGCAAGAAACTGTCTGATGGAGCGTAAGTACGGCGTCCGCATATCTTTTTATACAACAAAAAAACTTCCGAATCACTTCGGAAGTTCCTAGCAGCCAGTACGAGAATCGAACTCGTGTTTTCGCCGTGAGAGGGCGACGTCTTAACCCCTTGACCAACTGGCCATGTAAGCAGTTTGCTTAACATCTGTATTCAATTTGTAGGAAAATGGAGCAGCCAGTACGAGAATCGAACTCGTGTTTTCGCCGTGAGAGGGCGACGTCTTAACCCCTTGACCAACTGGCCATGTAAGCGGTTTGCTTAACATCTGTATCAATTTGTCGGAAAATAAAGCAGCCAGTACGAGAATCGAACTCGTGTTTTCGCCGTGAGAGGGCGACGTCTTAACCCCTTGACCAACTGGCCTTGTCAACCGACTTGCATAGTATAGCCTACTTTCCGGAAGAATGCAAGTACTTTTTTCAAATTTTTTTAAATTTTTTCAAAAACTACGAAAAAACCCGGGAAACATGCGGGTTTCCGGGCACAAAAATTTTTCAAAAATTTCTTTCAAAAGACAAAAAAGCACTGTGGGCGGCCTGGAAAATTTTCTGCTTGCAAAATTACCATAAAGTGGGGTATTATATAGAACGAATGTTTGAACATAAGATAAGACCAGAAGAAGCGGACAGTTGTGTCCGCTTTTCATAACCATTGAAATGATGATGATATCAGGGGCCAAAGGTCTTTTGTCCCTAATTTGAAATCTATGCTGTCAAAGCAAAGAAAGGAAATAACACCATGGCAAAGAAAGACACTTACGACGCGGGGAGTATTTCCGTCCTGGAAGGACTGGAGGCTGTCCGGAAACGTCCGGGAATGTACATCGGAAGTGTATCCCGGAAGGGTCTGAACCATCTGATTTATGAGATTGTGGACAATGCGGTAGATGAGCATCTGGCTGGTTACTGCTCCAATATAGAAGTAACCCTGGAGAAGGACGGCTCCTGTACCGTAAAGGATAACGGACGAGGAATCCCTGTTGATATGCATGCAAAAGGCGTATCCGCAGAGCGTCTTGTATTTACCACGCTTCACGCTGGAGGCAAATTCGACAATTCTGCATACAAGACAAGCGGCGGTCTTCACGGCGTTGGATCTTCTGTTGTAAACGCCCTGTCTACCTATCTTGACATTAAGATCAGCCGTGACGGCTATGTGCATCACGACCACTATGAGAGAGGCGTTCCGACCATCGAGCTGGAGGAGGGACTTCTCCCCAAGCTTTCCAGAACCAGACAGACCGGAACCTGCGTCAATTTCCTTCCGGACCCGGAGATTTTTGAGAAAACAAGATTTTCCTCCACAGAGGTAAAGAGCCGTCTTCATGAGACTGCTTACCTGAACCCGGAGCTGACCATCCATTTTATGGATCTTCGCGGGGACACGCCGGAGGACATTACTTATCATGAGCCGGATGGAATCGTAGGCTATATTAAAGATCTGAACCATAATTCAGAAGCTCTTCACGAGCCAGTGTACCTGAAAGGGGAAGCGGACGGAATCCAGGTGGAAGCTGCATTTCAGTACACCAATGAATTCCGTGAGAATGTACTGGGCTTTTGCAACAATATTTACAATGCAGAGGGCGGCACCCATCTTACTGGATTTAAGACAACCTTTACCACCGTTATGAACAGTTACGCCCGTGAGATCGGCGTCCTGAAGGAAAAAGATGCCAACTTTACAGGTGCGGATATCCGTAACGGGATGACTGCCGTAGTTTCCATCAAGCACCCGGAACCCCGCTTTGAGGGACAGACCAAGACCAAGCTTGACAACCAGGACGCTGCCCGTGCAACAGGAAAAGTGATGTCAGAGCAGCTGGTGCTTTATTTCGACCGTAATCTGGAAACCCTTAAGACCATTTTGTCCTGCGCAGAGAAGGCTGCCAAGATCCGCAAAACAGAGGAGCGTGCCAAGACCAATCTTCTCACCAAGCAGAAATATTCTTTCGACTCCAACGGCAAGCTGGCCAACTGTGAGAAAAAGGATCCTTCCCTTTGCGAGATTTTCATTGTAGAGGGAGATTCCGCAGGCGGCTCCGCCAAAACAGCCAGAGACCGTAACTACCAGGCCATCCTTCCCATTAGGGGAAAAATCCTGAATGTTGAGAAGGCAACCATTGACAAGGTGCTGGCCAATGCGGAGATCAAGACCATGATCAATGCCTTTGGATGCGGATTTTCCGAAGGATACGGAAATGACTTTGATATCACCAAGCTTCGCTATGACAAGATCGTGATCATGGCAGATGCGGACGTGGACGGTGCCCATATTTCCACCCTTCTTCTGACTTTGTTCTACCGGTTTATGCCGGAGCTGATCTATGAGGGACATGTCTATATTGCTATGCCGCCTCTTTACAAGGTTATGCCAAAGAAGGGCGCGGAGGAGTACCTGTACGATGACAAGGCGCTGGAAAAATACCGCCGCAGCCACAAGCCGGGAAGCTTTACCCTTCAGAGATACAAAGGTCTTGGAGAGATGGATGCCCAGCAGCTCTGGGAGACCACACTGAACCCAGAGACCAGAAGAATGAAGCGTGTGGAAATTGAGGATGCCCGTATGGCATCCAGCGTTACAGAGATTCTTATGGGAAGCGATGTACCGCCGCGAAAAGCATTTATTTATGAGCATGCCACAGACGCAGAACTGGATATATAAAGAAGCGCACGCCTGGGAGGCCCAAAATGCCTGCAGGCTGCATCAGAGAGGAATATAAGCGATGGAAACAAAACAGGAAAATGTAATTGCCACGGACTATGCGGACGTGATGCAGAAATCCTATATTGATTATGCCATGAGCGTTATCATTTCCAGGGCACTTCCGGATGTGCGGGACGGCCTGAAGCCGGTACAGAGAAGAACCCTGTATGATATGTATGAGCTTGGAATCCGTTATGACCGACCCTACCGTAAATGCGCCCGTATTGTGGGAGATACCATGGGTAAATATCATCCACACGGCGACAGCTCTATTTACGAGGCACTGGTGGTGATGGCCCAGGATTTTAAGAAAGGCAAGATCCTGGTAGACGGCCACGGAAACTTCGGCTCTATTGAAGGCGACGGTGCCGCTGCCATGCGATATACAGAAGCAAGGCTGGAGAAGCTGACCCAGGAGGTTTTTTTGGCTGATCTGGACAAAAACGTGGTAGACTTTATGCCAAACTTCGATGAGACAGAGAAGGAGCCTGTGGTGCTTCCGGTAAAGGTTCCCAATCTTCTGGTAAACGGAGCAGACGGCATTGCAGTTGGTATGGCAACCAGCATTCCCCCTCACAATCTGGGAGAGGTTGTGGATGCGGTGAAAGCTTACATCAAGAATAATGACATCAGCGTCAAAGGCCTGATGCGTTATCTGAAGGGACCGGATTTCCCAACAGGAGGCCTTGTGGTCAATAAGGACGACCTTCTGAATATTTACGAGACCGGTTCCGGCAAGCTCCGTCTTCGCGGAAAAGTAGAAGTGGAGAAATTAAAGGGCGGCCGCCAGCAGCTGGTGATCACCGAGATCCCTTATACCATGATCGGAGCCAACATTGGAAAATTCTTAAATGATGTGGCATCCCTTGTGGAGACTAAGAAAACTACAGATATTGTGGATATTTCCAACCAGTCCTCCAAAGAGGGAATCCGCATTGTGCTGGAACTGAAAAGGGACGCAGATGTAGAGAACCTTACCAACATGCTCTACAAGAAAACCAGACTTGAGGATACCTTCGGGGTAAACATGCTGGCTGTTGCAAACGGCCGGCCGGAGACATTAAGCCTGAAGCAGATCATCGAGCATCATGTGGATTTTGTGTTTGAGGTAACCACCCGAAAATA
Source organism: Blautia segnis (assembly GCF_014287535.1). Lineage (NCBI taxonomy): Bacteria > Bacillati > Bacillota > Clostridia > Lachnospirales > Lachnospiraceae > Blautia > Blautia segnis. The sequence goes on from NZ_JACOOT010000002.1 coordinate 72,944, forward strand.
CAAAACCCTTCTTGGGAAAGAACTGGAGAAAAAAGAGATTCAGGAAGGTCTGATCAAGGCCTGCGATGTGATCGACCTGATCATCGAAATCCTTCGTGGAAGCAAGAACCGGGAGCAGGTAAAGAAATGTCTGGTGGAGGGCATCACAGAGGGAATCAAATTCAAGTCCAAGGCAAGCGAGAAGGCTGCGAAGAATCTGAAATTTACAGAGAACCAGGCAACTGCCATTCTGGAGATGCGTCTGTACCGTCTTATCGGACTGGAGATTGAAGCGCTTCAGGCGGAGTATGATCAGACCATGAAGAACATTGCTTCTTATGAAGATATTCTGAACAACTATGATTCCATGAGCAATGTGATCATCGAGGAACTGGATGGAATCAAAAAAGAGTACGGCACAAAGAGACGCACCGTTATTGAGAACGCAGAGGAAGCTGTATACGAAGAGAAGAAAATGGAAGAGACAGAAGTCTGCTTCCTTATGGACCGCTTCGGCTATATGCGTGTTATTGACAGGAATGCCTATGAGCGCAACAAAGAGGCAGCCCATGCAGAGAACAAATTCGTATTTACCTGCATGAATACAGATAAGATCTGTATTTTCACAGATATGGGTCGGATGCATTCCATTAAGGTTGTGGATATTCCGCTGGTACGCTTCCGGGATAAGGGAACTCCGGTTGATAATCTGAGCAACTATGACAGCACCCAGGAGCAGATCCTTTATGTGGTCCCTGTGGGACAGGTGAAGCTTTCCAGCCTTCTGTTTGTCACAAAGACTTCCATGTGCAAGCTTGTGGCTGGAAGCGAGTTTGATGTTTCCAAGAGAACCATTGCTTCCACAAAGCTTGGGGAAGAGGATGCGCTGATCTTTGTAGGACCTGCAGATGAGATGGAGCAGATCGTTTTCCAGAGCCAGGGCGGCTATTTCCTTCGCATTCTGAAAAACGATGTATCTGCAATGAAGAAAACCTCCGTGGGTGTAAGAGGCATGAAGCTTGCAGAAGGGGATGTGCTGGAGCACGCTTACCTCATCGAGCCCCGCCAGGAATACACCATCACCTATCACGACAAGCCTTACTCTCTGAATAAGGTAAAGCTTGCCAAGCGTGACACCAAGGGCACAAAACCCAGAATTTGAAAATAGCCCTTGCAATTTGGATATAAAGGTGTTAGAATGAAGAAAATCAGAACTTGTTGACAGAGGAGTGGGCGTGAGCCCACTCCTTTTGCTGATAAGGATCGCTGTGCGGCACGAAAAGCGTTACTGGTCAGGAGTGAACAGTAATGTTTGCTGCGGGCTACAGCCACTGACATGGAAAGGCAGGTGGGAAAAATGAGCAGAAAAGAAGAGTACGAACAGAAAGCAGAAGCAATGCTGGCACCCATCGTTGAGAGCAACGGATTCGAGTTGGTCGATGTAGAATATGTGAAGGAAGCAGGAACCTGGTACCTGCGAGGCTACATTGACAAACCCGGCGGAATCACAGTGAATGACTGCGAGACAGTAAGCAGAGCTTTCAGCGACAAGCTGGACGAGGATGATTTCATCGAAGACAGCTACATTATGGAGATCAGCTCTCCGGGACTTGACAGACCGCTGAAGAAAGAAAAGGATTTTGCCAGAAGCATTGGCAAACTGGTAGAAATCAGAACCTACCGGCCAATCGAAAAGCAAAAAGAATTTTGCGGTGAACTAACAGCATATGATAATAACAGTGTGACCATCGACGAGGAAGGAACTCCCCGCACCTTTGACAAGAAGGACATTGCACTGGTACGTCTGGCAATTGATTTCTAAAAGGACCTGTCGCTTTTGCGGCAGTCTGATGAGCGATTAAACTGGAAAGCAAAAAGGAGGAAATAAGAAAAATGAACAAGGAGTTAATGGGTGCTCTGGATGAACTGGAACGCGACAAAAACATCAGCAAGGAAACTCTGCTGGATGCCATTGAGCAGTCCCTGATCCAGGCATACAAGAATCATTTTGGAAAAGCTGACAATGTACACGTAACCATCAACAGAGAGACCGGTGATTTCAGCGTATTTGCAGACCGTACCGTTGTGGAGTTTGTAGACGATCCTGCAGAAGAGATTTCCCTGGCGGAAGCACAGAAGCAGAACACCAATGCTGAGATCGGCGACATTATTAAGGTTCCGATCCATTCTGACAAATTCGGCCGTATCGCCACACAGAATGCGAAGAACGTTATCCTTCAGAAGATCCGCGAGGAAGAGCGCAAGGTTCTCTTTGACCAGTACCACGGCAATGAGAAAGAGGTTGTAACCGGTATCGTGCAGCGTGTGGTTGGACACAATGTGAGCGTAAACCTTGGAAAAGCAGACGCTATCCTTGGTGAGAACGAGCAGGTAAAGGGTGAGACCTTCAAGCCTACTGAGAGAATCAAAGTGTACATTCTGGAAGTGAAGGATACCCCGAAAGGACCGCGCATCCTGGTATCCAGAACACATCCGGGCCTTGTAAAACGTCTTTTTGAATCCGAAGTAGCAGAGGTAAAGGACGGAACTGTTGAGATCAAGAGCATTGCACGTGAGGCTGGATCCCGTACCAAGCTTGCTGTATGGAGCAACGATCCTGACGTAGATCCGGTTGGAGCATGCGTTGGTGTAAACGGAGCCCGTGTCAGCGCCATCGTAAACGAGCTTCGCGGCGAGAAGATCGACATCATCAACTGGGATGAGAACCCGGCCATTCTCATTGAGAACGCATTAAGCCCGGCGAAGGTAATCGCTGTTATGGCGGATCCGGATGAGAAGACTGCACTGGTTGTAGTACCGGATTACCAGCTTTCCCTTGCAATCGGCAAGGAAGGACAGAATGCCCGCCTTGCAGCCCGCCTGACAGGCTTTAAGATTGATATCAAGAGTGAGACTCAGGCAAGAGAATCCGGCGACTTCTATGATTATGATGAGGAAGATGACGAGTACTACGATGAGGATGAGTACGAGGAAGCCTCCGAAGAAGCAGCTGCAGATGAGGAGGCAGAAGCTCCTGCCCAGGATGAGTCTGAGGTAACTGAGGACGCAGCAGAGAATGAAGACGAAGAATAAGATTCCCATGCGCCAGTGTACTGGCTGCAGAGAAATGAAAAATAAAAAAGAAATGATCAGGGTATTAAAAACCGCTGAGGATGAGATCGTTCTGGATGTTACAGGCAAGAAAAACGGTCGGGGAGCCTACATCTGCTTTTCCCGGGAATGCCTGGAAAAAGCAAGAAAGAACCACGGACTGGAGCGTTCTTTGAAGGCGTCTATTCCGGAAGAGGTTTATGAAAGCCTTGAGAAGGAGTTTGATAGTATTGGAGAACAATAAAGCATTATCCCTGATCGGACTGGCAACGAAGGCGGGAAAAACCGTCAGCGGAGAATTTTCCACCGAGAAATCCGTGAAGACAGGCAAAGGATACCTGGCCATTGTAGCAGGGGATTCTTCCGAGAATACAAAGAAGAAGTTCCGGAATATGTGTACCTACTACGAAGTGCCTTTATACATCCTTTCTGACAAAGAGGCCCTTGGCCATGCCATGGGCAAAGAATTTCGTGCCAGCCTTGCCGTGCAGGATGCCAATTTTGCACAGGCTATCATGAAAGTTCTGGGAAAAGAAGGCAGAGAGTGCTGAAAACCTGACACCAAAGAGGAAAAAGTATTCCCGGGAATGCTTTTAAGAGTTCCTGGTGAATAGTTTGGATTCTGGTGAAAGGGAGGCATGGCAGATGACCATCAAAAGGAGCATGTCTGCACAGGACGAAAGACCATTAAAACGAGTAGATAAGAAAAACAGACCTAAAAAAGAGATAGATACGGGAAAGGAGAAAGGAATAACATTGGAGACTCCTAAGACAGAAGAGCAGAAAGTATCAGTAAAGAAAGAAGGCGACGGTGCAGAGGCACCGAAGAAGAAAAAGAATATTATCCGCGTATACCATGCACAGAATGCAAGTGACGGCGGAAAGAACAGAAAGAAACCGGCAGGAGAGAAGAAGGCCCGTCCACAGGGCGCCCGTCCTGCAGCACAGGCAGGCACACCAGCCAAAGCTGAAGCACCTGCAAAGCCAGTGGCACAGACAAGCGCACCAAAGGCAGAGCAGCCTGTAAAGGCCCAGAGTGCACCAGCTAAGACTGAGGCTCCAAAAGCTGCAGCACAGGCAAGCGCACCAAAGGCAGAGCAGCCTGCAAAGACTCAGAATGCACAGCCGGCCAAAGCGCAGAATGAAGCATCTGCAAAACCGGCAGGCCAGCAGAACAGAAATGAGAATGGATCACGCCAGGGCGGCCAGAATTCTGATAACAGAAACGGCCAGCAGGGCGGACGAGGTTTCCGTCAGGGAGAGAACCGCGACAACAACCGTGACAACCGAGGCGGAAACGGCGGCAGATTCGGTCAGGGAAGATCCCAGGGCGGCCAGGGACAGTTCCGCGGAAACAGAAACGGTGACGGCCAGGGAAGACCTGCAAGACAGGGCGATTCCCAGAACAGAGGCCCGCGTCAGGGTGATGGAAACGGACGTAATTTCCGTCAGGGAGATAATCGTGACAACCGTAATGGAAATGGAGGCAGATTTGGCCAGGGAAGACCACAGGGCGGCCAGGGACGTTTCGGAGGCAAGGACGAAGGACGCAGTGAGGGACGCTTCGGCGGACAGAACCACCAGGGCGGCCAGCGTTCCGGCGGCGCAAGAAGAAGCGGAGGATCCGATGCCATCTTCACACCGGAGCTGACCAAGACATCCAAGGACAGCAAGCGTGAGCGCGACAGAGAGAATAAGAACAAGAAGAAAGATTTTGATAAGACCTCAGGCGGCGGACACAGACCGAACCAGGGCGGAAGAAATCAGATGTCCAGAATTCCGAAAGCCCTTCAGAAGCCAGCTCCGCAGCCAAAGCAGGAAGAGAAGAAGCCAGAGATCAAGGAGATCACAATTCCGGAGAAGCTTACCATCCGCGAGCTTGCTGAGGCTATGAAGATGCAGCCATCTGCAATCGTGAAGAAGTTGTTTATGGAAGGCCAGATGGTAACTGTAAACCATGAGATCGATTTCGAGCAGGCAGAGGAGATCGCTCTTGGATTTGATATTATTGCAGAGAAAGAGGAGAAGGTAGACGTTATCGAGGAGCTTCTGAAAGAGGAAGAGGAAGATGAGTCCACAATGGTTTCCAGACCGCCTGTAGTCTGCGTTATGGGTCATGTTGACCATGGTAAAACCTCCCTTCTGGATGCAATCCGTAAGACAAATGTAACAAGAGGCGAGGCCGGCGGAATCACACAGCACATCGGTGCTTATGTAGTTGACATCAACGGCCAGAAGATCACCTTCCTTGATACACCTGGACATGAGGCATTTACTGCCATGCGTATGCGTGGAGCAAACTCCACAGATATCGCAGTCCTTGTAGTAGCAGCAGACGATGGTGTCATGCCTCAGACTGTAGAGGCGATCAGCCATGCAAAGGCAGCTGGCGTAGAGATCATCGTTGCCATCAACAAGATCGATAAGCCAAGCGCAAACATCGAGCGTGTAAAACAGGAGCTTTCCGAGTATGAGCTGATTCCGGAAGACTGGGGCGGAACTACCCCGTTCGTACCGGTATCTGCAAAGACTGGTGAGGGAATCGATGACCTTCTTGAGATGATCCTGTTAACTGCAGAGGTTTCCGAGCTGAAAGCCAACCCGAACCGTGCAGCAAGAGGTCTTGTCATTGAGGCTCAGCTGGATAAGGGTAAAGGACCGGTTGCCACCATCCTTGTACAGAAGGGTACCCTTCATGTAGGAGATTTTATTGCAGCAGGCGCATGCAGCGGTAAAGTACGTGCCATGATGGATGATAAGGGACGCCGTGTAAAACAGGCTGGCCCGTCTACTCCGGTAGAGATCCTTGGCCTTGGCGATGTGCCAAACGCAGGTGAGGTTCTCATGTCCTTTGAGAACGATAAAGAAGCAAAGAACTTTGCAGCAGCATTTGTTTCCGAGAACAAGAACCGTCTTCTTGAGGAAACCAAAGGCAAGCTTTCCCTGGATAATCTGTTTGACCAGATCCAGGCAAGCGATCTGAAAGAGCTTCCGATCATTGTCAAAGCCGATGTTCAGGGTTCTGTAGAGGCTGTTAAGCAGAGTCTTGTGAAGCTTTCCAATGAGGAAGTTGTAGTAAGAGTGATCCATGGCGGTGTTGGTGCCATCAATGAGTCCGATGTCAGCCTTGCTGCTACCTCAAATGCCATCATCATCGGATTTAACGTACGTCCGGATACCACAGCGAAGCAGCTTGCTGAGCAGGAGGGCGTAGACCTTCGTCTGTACAAGGTTATCTACCAGGCAATCGAGGATGTGGAAGCTGCCATGAAGGGTATGCTGGATCCGGTATTCGAGGAGAAGGTAATCGGCCATGCAGAGGTTCGTCAGCTGTTCAAGGCTTCCGGTGTCGGAACCATCGCAGGAAGCTATGTGCTTGACGGTACCTTCCAGAGAGGCTGCAAGGTCCGCATCAGCAGAGGAGAGGACCAGATTTACGAAGGCGAGCTGGCTTCCCTTAAGAGATTTAAAGATGATGTCAAGGAAGTTCGTGCGGGATATGAGTGCGGTCTTGTATTCCAGGATTTCAACGACGTAAAAGAAGAAGACAAAGTAGAAGCATATATTATGGTTGAGGTGCCGCGCTAGAGCCTGTTTGAAAAATAAAAATTGGGGGCAATGGGTATTTGCTCCCAATTTTTCATATGCTACGGGCGCACCTGTATAGGAGAGACCAATCATGAGAAAAAACAGTATCAAAAATACCAGGATCAATGCAGAGGTTCAAAAAGAACTGAGCAATATCATCCGCGGTGAGATCAAGGACCCGCGCATCCATCCCATGACATCTGTGATGGCTGTGGAGGTTGCACCGGACCTTAAGACCTGCAAGGCTTTTATCAGCGTGCTTGGCAGTGAGGAATCCAAGAAATCCACCATCAGCGGCCTGAAAAGCGCAGAAGGCTACATCCGCCGTCAGCTTGCAAAGAACCTGAATCTTCGCAACACTCCGGAGATCCGTTTTATCCTGGACGAGTCCATTGAGTACGGCGTAAATATGTCCAAGCTGATCGATGATGTGATCGAGCATGATCACTTAAGAAGCGGCGAGGAAGAAGCAGCAGACGCAAACGAGGAATAGTTCAGCAGAAGAGTGTGAAACTACAGTGTGCATGATTTTTGTGCATCGTGAAACGGCGGCCAGCGGTCAAGTGGCTGGCCGCCGCGATGAGAATAATGAGGTGAAGGAATGGAAAGAATCGAAGAAATCCTGGATGGTGTGAAGACTATGGGAATCGGCGGACATGTGCGCCCGGACGGCGACTGCGTAGGTTCCTGCATGGCACTTTATCTGTATATCAAAAAGTGGTATCCGAAGATTCACGCAGACATTTATCTGGAGAAGCCAAAGCCGGTATTCGGACATATTGCCTGCATGGATGAAGTGAAATATGAGGCAGGGGAAGAGAAGGAATATGATCTTTTTGTAACCTGCGACGTAAGTGCACTGGACCGTCTGGCTGTGGCAAGGGAGCATTTTGCCCATGCGAAAAAGACAGTCTGCATTGACCATCATATCAGCAATCCGGGCTTTGCAGATACCAATCATGTAAAGGGCGAGATCAGCTCCGCAAGTGAGGTACTGTACAGCCTTCTGGACAAAGAGAAGATCGACCTGGACATTGCAACTGCCATCTATACGGGAATGATCCACGACACAGGCGTGTTCCAGTATTCTTCCACATCCCCGGACACCATGCGCATTGCAGGTGACCTGATGGCAAAAGGTGTGGATTTCTCCAACATTATCGACCAGTCCTTTTACCAGAAGAGCTATATCCAGAACCAGGTTATGGGACGTGTGCTGGCAGAGAGCATTATGCTTCTGGACGGCAAATGCATTGTGGGCTACATGAAAATGCGTGATATGGAGTTCTACGGCGTACAGCCTGCTGACCTGGACGGAATCGTAAGCCAGCTTCGCCTGACAAAGGGCGTGGAAGTGGCAATGTTTATCTATGAGCATGCAAGCCAGCTGTTCAAGGTGTCACTTCGTTCCAATGGAAAAGTGGATGTAAGCAAGATCGCATCCTACTTTGGCGGCGGCGGCCATATCAGGGCTGCAGGCTGCGACCTGGCTGGCTCCATGTATGATGTAATCAACAATATTTCAGAACAGATCGAAAAACAGCTTTTAGGACAGGATGAGTAATGGCAGAATTTCAGGGAATTATTGTAATCCATAAAGAAAAAGGCTTTACCTCTCACGACGTGGTGGCCAAGCTTCGGGGAATCCTCCATATGAAGAAGATCGGCCATACAGGCACCCTGGACCCGGACGCTACAGGCGTGCTTCCTGTGGCGCTGGGCAAGGGAACCAAGCTGGTGGATCTTCTCACAGACAAGGAGAAAACCTATGAGGCTGTGCTTCATCTTGGCATCACCACAGACACCCAGGACATGTCGGGGGCAGTCCTGAAGGAAAGGGAGGTGTCTGTCACAGAGGAAGAAGTAAAAGAAGTGCTGAGAAGCTTTGTAGGGGAGCAGATGCAGGTTCCGCCTATGTATTCCGCCCTGAAGGTGGATGGAAAGAAGCTTTATGAGCTGGCAAGAGAGGGCAAAACCGTAGAGAGAAAGGCACGTCCGGTGTGCTTTTATGAGATAGAGCCGCTGGAAATCCATCTTCCCCTGGTGAAAATCCGGGTAACCTGCAGCAAAGGAACCTACATCCGCACCCTGTGCCATGATGTGGGGGAGAAGCTTGGCTGCGGCGGCTGCATGGAAGAGCTGCTCCGCACAAAGGTGGGCAGATTTTCCCTGGAAGAGAGCCACACCCTTTCAGAGGTACAGGCAGCTATGGAAGAAGGAACCATCCAGGATCAGATCTATCCGGTGGAACAGGTTCTGGCGGATTATCCCGCAGTTTATGCGGATTCCTACGGGGACAGGCTTTTGTTAAACGGCAATCCGCTGTCTGAGAATCTGGTAAGTCCCCAGCACAAAGAGGGCTGGGTGCGCATGTATGCCAGTGATAAAACATTTACAGGTATTTTTCAGTGGGACAAGGGGAAAAAGAAATATTATCCGGTAAAGATGTTTTGACAGGAGGATATATGGAATACCTGAAGATAGAGGGTGAGTTTCCGAAACTTGCCAACTGTGCAGTAACAATGGGAAAATTTGACGGGATCCACCGCGGGCACCGCAAGCTGGTAGAGAAGATCAAGGAGCGAAAGGCACTTGGGGAGCAGGCAGTCCTGTTTGCCATCGATGCTTCCAGCAACATGATCCTGACCAGTGCGGAGCGGGCTTCCCTTCTTGAAAAGCTTGGCGTGGATGTGCTGGTGGAATGTCAGCTGGATGACAGGATCCGGCATATGAAGGCTGAGAATTTTATAAAAGAGATTTTGATGGGAGATCTGGGGGCTTCCTATGTGGTAGTCGGGGAAGACAACCGTTTCGGCTTTGAGCGCAAAGGCACCCCAAAGCTTCTGGAAGAATTTGGAAGCAAATATGGCTTCCAGGTGGAAATCCTCTCCAAGGAGATGGACGGCCGCCGGAAAATCAGCAGTACCTTTATCAGGGAAGAACTGAAAAAGGGAAATATGGAAAAAGTAAGCTCTCTGATGGGAGCGGATTATTTTGTGGAGGGCCAGGTAGTCCACGGGCGTGGGATGGGGCATAAAGTCCTTCTTCCCACCACCAATCTTGTTCCCCCAAAGAGCAAGATCCTGCCGCCAAACGGCGTGTACGTGACAAGCTCCTATTTCGGGGAAAAGGTTTACCACGGAATCACCAACATTGGCTATAAGCCTACGGTAGGTGAGAGCTTTGTTGGTGTGGAGACTTATCTTTTTGACTGCGAGGAAGACCTCTACGGAGAAAACTGCCGTGTTGATTTTAAAAAGTTCCTGCGTCCTGAGAGGAAATTTTCCTCTCTCGAGGCGTTAAAAGCCAGACTTCTGGCAGATGCCGAAGATGGCAGGGCTTATTTTAATGAGGGAGATCATAATTAATGGCAGAAATCATACTTGGATTAATGGGCGGATTGGGACTTTTCCTGTATGGAATGCGCCTGATGAGCGACAGCCTGGAAAAGGCCGCAGGAGCCAAAATGCGAAGTATTCTGGAATTTTTTACCAAGACTCCCCTTCGTGGGATCCTGGTAGGAACCTTTTTTACCGCAATTATCCAGTCCTCAAGTGCAGCCACGGTTATGGCAGTGAGCTTCGTCAACTCGGGGCTTATGAACCTGTATCAGGCTGCGGGCGTGATTATGGGAGCCAACATCGGTACGACCATTACCTCCCAGCTGATCGCCTTTAACTTATCGGAGCTGGCGCCTGTGATCATTATGGCAGGAATCTTCATGCTGATGTTTTCCAGGAAGACCAGGGTTCAGAGAGCCGGCGAGGTGCTGGTGGGCTTTGGCATTTTGTTCATGGGGCTTACCTCCATGTCCTCTGCCATGAGTGTTCTGAAGGAATCCCCGCAGGTGGTAAATGCCATGGGTTCCCTGAACAGCCATTCCCTGGCACTTGTTACAGGCATGGCAGTAACTGCAGTACTGCAGAGCTCTTCTGCAACTGTGGGAATTATCCTGCTGCTTGCTAACCAGGGACTTCTGGATATGCGGATCTGCTTCTTTATTATCCTGGGCTGCAACATTGGAGCCTGCGTGTCTGCCTTGATCGCGGGACTTAGCGGGAAACGGGATGCCAAGAGGGCAGCTCTGATCCATCTGTTTTTTAATATCATCGGCACTGCCATCATGTATGTGGTGATTTCCATTGGGCTGGAGCCCATCACTCATTTCATAGAAACCATTTCCGGACACAATCCGGGACGTGAGGTGGCAAATGCCCATACCTTGATCAAGATCGTGGAGGTGCTGATGCTGGCACCCTTTACCAGACAGATCGTAAAGCTTACCGGCTTCTTTGTAAAAAAGGAAGAGACAAAGAACCAGGATGGCTTCTGCCTGCAGTATATTGGGGAAAAATCCGTTTATTCTCCCACAACGGCAGTGTTTGATGCTATTCAGGAGATGAGCCGCATGGGACAGCTGGCCGTTACCAATCTGGAACGCGCTATGAATGCCCTGATCACCCTGGACGAGGCGGATATCGGGGAAGTTTATGTGGTGGAAAAGCAGATTGATTTTCTCAACCATGAGATTACCAGCTATCTGGTCAAGGTGAACCAGACCACCCTTCCGGCAGAGGATGCCAAAAGCATTGGCGGCCTGTTTCATATTGTAAATGATATTGAGCGCATCGGAGACCATGCGGAAAACGTTGCAGATGCGGCAAAAGTGAGGCTGAATCAGAAAATTGAGTTCAGTCCACAGGCAAGGGCAGAGCTTTCCGCCATGCTGGATCTGGTTATTAAGGTCACGACTTATTCACTGGATATGTTTGCACATAACAATCTGACCCATATGCAGGATATTCTGGATCTGGAGGATCAGGTGGACCAGATGGAAAAGGATCTGCAGGAGTCCCATGTTCTGCGTCTGACAAGGGGAGAATGCACGGCAGAGGCGGGAATGATCTTTTCGGATATTATTTCCGGCCTGGAAAGAGTCTCAGACCATGCCACAAATATTGCCTTTTACCTTTTGGATGAGGATCATGTGGAACGGCAGAAGGAGAAGCGGGAAGACCGCTGGAAAGATTTCTGAGTAATTTTGTGAAAAAGTGGTTTACAGAAGTTTTTTGGTATGCTATACTAGGCAAGGTGTGAACAGGAATTTTTTTGTTCACCATACAAGAGAACAGCCCATATTCAGGGGTTGGAGACTCCGACCGTCTCTTAATATGCGGCGATTACGTCCCCGCAGGAATACCTGCATGGGAGACCACTAAAATATAAGGAGGAAATCAAAATGATTTCAAAAGAAAAGAAAGCAGCAATCATGAAAGAGTATGCAAGATGTGAGGGAGATACTGGTTCACCAGAGGTACAGGTAGCTGTTCTTACTGCAAGAATCCAGGAGCTTACTGAGCATTTACAGAACAACCACAAGGATCATCATTCCAGACGTGGTCTGCTGAAAATGGTAGGTCAGAGACGTGGACTGTTAGCTTACTTAAAGAAAACAGACATCGAAAGATACCGTGCACTGATTGAGAAATTAGGCTTAAGAAAATAATTAGTATGCGGAAGGGGCGGATTTCCATCCGCCCCATTTTAAGATGTAAAGCCAGAATTTCCGAGACTTCTGAAAAGGACATTTGGTCTGAAGTGTGTTTTTCAGTCGTTTCGGACTTGTGTTCTGGCAGATGAAGATTTTATATTGAAAAGGAGAGAAGACATGTACAAAAGTTATTCCATGGAATTAGCTGGAAGAACACTTACCGTAGATATCGGACGTGTTGCGAAACAGGCCAATGGCGCAGCACTGATGCATTATGGTGATACCACCGTACTTGCTACAGCAACTGCTTCCAAGGAGCCAAGAGAGGGAATCGACTTTTTCCCGTTAAGCGTTGAATATGAAGAGAAAATGTACGCCGTAGGAAAGATCCCGGGCGGTTTCAATAAGAGAGAGGGAAAGGCAAGCGAGCATGCGATCCTTACCTCTCGTGTTATCGACAGACCGATGCGTCCTCTGTTCCCGAAGGATTACAGAAATGACGTCACACTGGTAGACATGGTTATGTCCGTTGATCCGGAGTGCAATCCGGAGATCCCGGCTATGCTTGGTTCTTCCCTTGCAACCTGCATTTCCGATATTCCGTTTGATGGTCCATGCGCAACTACACAGATCGGTCTTATTAATGGAGAGTTCATTGTGAACCCTACACTGGCACAGAAGGATGTTTCTGACCTTCAGCTGACCGTTGCTTCCACAAGAGACAAGGTTATCATGATCGAGGCTGGTGCCAATGAGGTTCCGGAGGATCAGATGATCGAAGCCATCTATAAGGCACACGAAGTAAACCAGGAAATCATCAAATTCTTCGACCAGATCATTGCTGAGTGCGGCAAAGAGAAGCACAGCTATGAGTCCTGCGCAGTTCCGCAGGAGCTGTTTGACGCCATCAAAGAGATTGTTCCTCCGGAAGAGATGGAGGTTGCGGTATTCTCCGATGACAAGCAGACAAGAGAGAACAACATCGCACAGATCACAGACAAGCTGAAAGAGGCTTTCGCAGAAAAAGAAGAGTGGCTTGCAGTTCTTGGCGAGGCGGTTTACCAGTATCAGAAAAAGACCGTTCGCAAGATGATCCTCAAGGATCACAAGCGTCCGGACGGCCGTGCCATCACACAGATCCGTCCTCTGGCTGCAGAGGTTGACATCATCCCGAGAGTACATGGCTCTGCTATGTTTACCCGTGGACAGACTCAAATCTGCACCATCACGACTCTGGCACCTCTTGCAGAGGCTCAGAGACTTGACGGACTTGACGAGTTCGAGACAACCAAGAGATATATGCATCATTACAACTTCCCGTCCTACTCTGTAGGTGAGACCAAGCCGTCCAGAGGACCGGGACGCCGTGAGATCGGACATGGAGCACTGGCTGAGAGAGCACTTGTTCCGGTACTTCCAAGCGTAGAGGAATTCCCATATGCGATTCGTACAGTATCCGAGACTTTTGAGTCCAACGGATCTACTTCCCAGGCAAGTATCTGTGCGTCCACTATGTCCCTTGAGGCAGCCGGCGTACCGATCAAGAAACCGGTTGCAGGTATTTCCTGCGGTCTGGTTACAGGTGATACAGATGATGACTATATCGTTCTTACCGATATCCAGGGTCTTGAGGACTTCTTCGGCGACATGGACTTCAAGGTAGCCGGAACTCATGACGGTATCACTGCAATCCAGATGGATATTAAGATCCACGGTCTTACAAGACAGATCGTAGAGGAAGCAATCAGACGTACCAAGGAAGCAAGAGAGTATATCCTCAATGAGGTTATTGAGAAATGCATTCCTGCACCTCGTACTTCTGTTGGCAAATTTGCTCCGAAGATCATCCAGATCCAGATCGATCCTCAGAAGATCGGTGATGTGGTTGGTCAGAGAGGAAAGACAATCAACACCATTATCGAGCGCACAGGCGTGAAGATCGACATCACAGACGAGGGTGCTGTATCTATCTGCGGTGTAGACGATAAGAATATGCAGGAAGCAAAGCGCATGGTTGAGATCATCGCTTCTGACTTCGAGCAGGGACAGATCCTTACCGGACAGGTTGTAAGCATCAAAGAGTTCGGTGCATTTGTTGAGTTTGCACCTGGCAAAGAGGGAATGGTTCACATTTCCAAGATCTGCAAGGAGAGAATCAACCGTGTAGAGGATGTTCTCACACTTGGTGATAAAGTGACTGTAATCTGCCTTGGAAAAGACAAGATGGGAAGAATGAGCTTCAGCATCAAGGATGTTCCGGCAGATGCCAAATAAGAATAAGATTTCACATTGCTGAGAGAATTTTAAGCAGCGATAATTTTAGAATGCCGGACAAAATGCCCGGCATTCTTTATATCTTGTAGGCATCATCCTGATACGAGGGATAAAAACGCGTTTAGGGCATGCACTGAATGAAATGAGGTAGGTGCAGCATAGGGCCTGCACAGCATGAATTATGTGATTTACAGGAGGAATTATGAAGAGAATCGGGAAATTTCATAAAGTAAGTAAAGAGCGCTTCGTGGCAGACTGGATGGATGCTTTTGAGGGTGCTACTGTGGAGGAAGCAGAGAAGATTTACGAGGGAATCCGTCTGCCAAGACGTGCCACAGCAGGAAGTGCGGGTTATGATTTCTTTTCCCCGGTGGATTTTACTATCAAGCCGGGTGAGACAGTCAAGTTCCCAACAGGAATCCGTGTGGAGATGGATCAGGAGTGGGTGCTGAAATGCTATCCAAGAAGCGGTCTTGGATTCAAATACCGCCTGCAGCTGAACAATACCGTTGGAATTATTGACAGCGATTATTTCTATTCTGACAACGAAGGCCATATTTTCGCCAAGCTGACCAATGACACCAATGAGAATAAGGTGGTGGAGTTAAAGGCGGACACCGGGTTCATGCAGGGAATCTTTGTGGAGTATGGAATCACAGTGGATGATGATGTGACAGATGTGAGAAACGGCGGATTCGGAAGTACTACGAAGTAAGAAAAATCAGTGAGCAAAGTCCGCGGGAAATGTGAGTAAATCAGCGGATTTCGAATATTATAAACCATAAAAGCAGGCAATGTGAAAGAGTTATCAATCACAGAGCCTGCTTTTTGATTGCTTAAAAATTTTTGAAAAAGAAAATCCGGGAAATTACTCTAACGGTATTCCGGCAGCCTCTGCCTCTTTCGCATTCTGCAGTACTGTGTCAAATGCGATGGCAGCCTTATTGTACTCCTCGTCGCTCTCGATATTGGAAAGCATAGGAGCGCCTGTCTCGGTGCGGGCGAAGGAATACAGATAAACCTCGCCGTCGTGGTTCTGTCCGTTCTCATCAAGTGGAAGAAGGGCAATATACTCCTTGGCATCTACCGGGAAAATGGTCAGGATGGCGCATTCTACCTCGGTGTCGTCCTCCATGGTCAGGGTAATGGTGCTGTGCTGGTTCGGATCTGTGCTGCAGCCGCCGCAGGTGGAGCAGTCAGAACCGCCGCAGGATGCGCTGCTTCCACAGCTTCCGCAGGAATTATTCACATCTAAATCACTCATTTGAAATACCTCGCTTTATTTTTGATCAAACTGCCCAAGGCGCCTTAGAGCCTGTTTGAAAAATCATTCCTGCAGAAAGCCTTTTTCAAACACGCTCTAGGGCAGGGCAATTCGTGAATATTAAGATTGTACCAGAAAAATAAGGTTTTGTGAATAGGGAAAACTGTGTTATAATGAAGAAAGTGTTAGAATATAATTATTGTTCACAGACAATAACGGACAAAGAGTGTGATTGTGAAATATGTGAGCAATAACCATAATTTTTACAGATTGGAGAATAACATGAAGCTTGTATCATGGAACGTAAATGGAATCCGCGCATGTATCACCAAGGGCTTTGAGGAGAGCTTTGCAAAGCTGGACGCAGATATTTTCTGTCTGCAGGAGACCAAATGCCAGGAGAATCAGGTGAAGCTGGAACTTCCGGGCTATCATCAGTACTGGAACTATGCCAACCGCAAAGGCTATTCCGGAACCGCCGTATTCACGAAGAAGGAGCCGCTGTCCGTGACCTACGGACTTGGAATAGAAGAGCATGACAAGGAAGGCCGTGTGATCAACGCCGAGATGGAGGATTTTTATCTGGTGACCGTGTACACGCCCAATTCCCAGTCCGAGCTTCGCAGGCTGGAATACCGCATGGAATGGGAGCGGGATTTCCTTGCCTATCTTCTGAAGCTGCAGGAGAAGAAGCCTGTGATCTGCTGCGGGGACATGAATGTGGCACACCAGGAAATCGACCTGAAGAACCCCAAGACCAATCGGATGAATGCCGGCTTCACAGACGAGGAGCGTGCCTGCTTTACCAAAGTGCTGGAAGCTGGATTTATCGATACCTTCCGCTATTTTTACCCGGATCTGGAGGGCGCGTATTCCTGGTGGTCTTATCGTTTCAAGGCTAGGGAGAAGAACGCCGGATGGAGAATCGACTATTTTATTACGTCTCCATCGCTGAAAGAAAAGCTGGAAGATGCGAAGATCCACAGCGACATTATGGGATCTGATCATTGCCCGGTGGAACTGGATCTGAAATTTTAGATTCAAACAAGCTCTGGCAGGAAAAAAGCCTGAAACATTTAGCCGGGACGGGACATCAGACAAAGACAGGAGGGCATTAAAAGTGGCAATACCGGGAAATAAGAGCGTGGTTGTAACATCCGGTTCTCCCCTTTTACTTGGGGCAAGCCAGATGATCGATGGATATAATTTTGCAGTGGAAGCAGATGAGGACGCCAAGGTCTTTTTGCTTCTTTACAGAAAGAATGGAAAGGAGCCATTTTACGAGCTTCTTCTGGATGAGAAATACCGGACAGGACGTATTTTTTCTGTCTTTATGAAAAAATTAAATGTAAACAGCCTGGAATACAATTTTAGGATCAACGGGGAAATCTGCCTGGATCCCTGTGCCAGCAGAATCAGCGGAAGAGAGCACTTCGGGGCTCCCTGGGATACCGATCCCCACAAGGTACGCTGCGGATTCTGGTCCGGGGAAGGGTACGACTGGGAGGATGAGAAATCACCGGAAACGGATTTCGGGGACATGATCCTTTACAAGGTTCACGTCCGGGGTTATACCAAGCAGTCCAAGCTTCCTGCGAAGCTTCGGGGAACCTTTGAAGGCCTGATCCAGATGATCCCATACTGGCAGGAACTTGGAATTAACACCGTAGAGCTGATGCCTGCCTATGAATTTATGGAAATCAGCCGGCAAAAGGAGCCGGAGGGGCTGGTTTCCACAAAGGGCAAGAAGGATGAAGTAAACTACTGGGGCTATGGAAATGGACTCTATTTTGCGCCAAAGCGCTCTTACTGCGCAACGAAAGATCCCCACAGGGAATTCTGCGATATGATCAAGGCTTTCCATAAGGCGGGAATCAGCTGTATGATGGAAATGTATTTCCCGGCGGAGGCCAATCCTCTGATGGCTCTTCGGGCGCTGCAGTTCTGGAAACAGAATTACCATGTGGACGGCTTCCATGTGTTAGGCGCGGGGGCACCGCTTGCTCTGATCATGAAGGATGGCCTGCTTGCAGGAACCAAAATTCTGGCAGACGGAATGGACACAGCTACTCTTTATAAGCACCAGAAACAGAAGAAACGCTGCTTTGCAGAGTACAATCTGGGCTTTTTGCAGGATATGAGAAGATTCCTAAAAAGCGATGAGGATATGGTCCCGGCGGTGCAGTACCGGATCCGTCACAACCCGGATGACCACGGGGTGATCAATTACATTACCTGCCAGGACGGTTTTACTTTGAATGACCTTGTTTCCTATAATTACAAGCACAATGAGGCAAACGGAGAGGGCAATAACGACGGCTGCAGCTATAATTATTCCTGGAACTGCGGCATAGAAGGGCCAAGCCGGAAGCAGTGGATCCGTCAGATGCGGGAGCGCCAGATGCGGGCTGCCTTTGCAATGCTGCTGTTTTCCCAGGGGGTTCCCATGATTTACGGCGGCGACGAGATCGGCAATTCCCAGGAGGGCAATAACAATGCCTACTGCCAGGACAATCCCATTGGCTGGATCGACTGGCGGGGCCTTCGGAAAAATGCCAGCATGCTTGCCTTTGTGAAAAAGGCAGTGGCTCTTCGAAAAACCCATCCGGTTTTCCATATGAACGAGAGCATGAAAGAGGCAGATTATCTGGGCAAAGGTTTCCCGGACCTGTCCTTCCACGGTGAGCGGGCATGGTTCTGCAATATGGAAAACACCAGCCGCATGATCGGCATGATGCTGTGCGGGGAGTATGCACGGCAGGCAGATGGAACTGGAGATGACTTCCTCTATGTAGGCTTTAATTTCCACTGGGAGACAAGAAGCATGGCCCTTCCCAATCTTCCGGAGGGAATGGAGTGGAAGAAAGTAATGGATACCGGAGATCTGACCTGCGATGGCTTTTACGGGGAAAATGGCCAGGTTTATGAAAGAAGCGTGGAAGTTGGCCCCCGTACTGTGGTGGTGCTTCAGGGCGTGAAGAAACCGGAACCGGAGAAGAAACATAAGGGAAAAGGAAAGAAAAGCGAAAATCCGGTATTATCAGATGCTGGAAAAGGAGCGCTGACTGGGAATTTCGTGAAAGAAGAAAGTGTGGAAATCCCGGCAGCAGATGAGGCGAAACCAGAAAAGCCTGCAGATTCAGCTGAAAATGTAAATGGAAAGGAGGCTGGATGAGGATGCATCCGTGGCTTCACTTTAAAACTATTACCAAGCATAAGCTTATGGTCATGAGATACTGCTTCCGCATCGGGCTTTACAAGCAGGGACTGCTTCACGACCTTTCCAAGTATTCCCCGGCAGAGTTCCTGGTGGGCTGCAAATATTATCAGGGGACAAGAAGCCCAAATAACGCGGAGCGGGAGGACATCGGCGTGTCCACCGCGTGGCTGCATCATAAGGGCCGTAACAAGCACCACTATGAGCATTGGGTGGACTATGCCATAAACGATCCGGAGCACGTGATCATGGGGGCCAGGATGCCCCGCAGATATGTGGCAGAGATGGTGATGGACCGGATCAGCGCCTCCAGAACTTATCTTGGAGATGCCTATGACAATCACCAGCCGCTTGAATATTTCCTCAAAAGCAAGCCTAAGCTGTGGTTCGTCCATCCCCAGACAAAGAAGGAATTAGAAGGGCTTCTTCGCATCCTTTCTGACAAGGGCGAAGACAAGGCTCTGTGGTACATCAAAAATGTGTATCTCAAAAAAGGAAAAAAATAAATAATATAGCTTGCGCTTTTATACTCTTCTGTGGTAAAGTAGTAAATATGTAATTTGGCTGTCTGCAGACAGCAGCAACAGAGGAGGAGAAAAAGTGGTTACTACAACAGCAATAATTTTGACAGCTTTTGTGTTTTACCTGGCAATGATGATCGTCATTGGCGCGGTTTACATGAAAAAGACCTCCAGCTCAGAGGATTATTTCCTTGGAGGAAGAGGACTGAACGGATGGGTGGCAGCACTTTCCGCACAGGCTTCTGATATGAGCGGGTGGCTTCTGATGGGGCTTCCGGGAGCAATTTATTCTCTGGGATCCGGGCAGATCTGGATTGCGGTGGGACTGTTTATCGGCACCGTTCTGAACTGGGTATGCATTTCAGGAAGACTTCGTAAATACACCATCGTGGCTAATAATTCCATGACTATCCCGGCATTTTTTGAGAATCGGTACCGTGATAAGAAAAAGATTCTGCTTCTGATCTCATCTATTGTTATCGTAGTCTTTTTTCTGGTATATACAGCATCTGCCCTGGCAGCAGGCGGAAAACTGTTTAACACCGTATTCGGACTGGATTACCATGTGGCACTTGCCATTGGAGCAGCAGTTATCCTCTGCTACACCTTTATGGGAGGATTTATGGCAGTGTGCGTCACAGACTTTGTACAGGGTACTCTGATGCTTATTGGCCTTCTGGTCGTACCATTGGTAGCATATTTCCTGCTTCCTGGCAATCTGACAGATCTGATCACACAAAGTGGTGTCACTGGGGGCGCAAATGCTTACCTGAATCCTTTTATAAATGGAGACAGACCATATACCTTTGTGGAAATCTTTTCCCAGCTGGCATGGGGCTTCGGATACTGCGGAATGCCTCACGTTCTGGTAAGATTTATGGCAGTCAGAAGTGAGAAAGAGCTGAAGAAGTCTTGGGTGATCGCCATTATATGGGATTTACTTTCTCTGACAGCTGCATTTGCCATTGCGGTCATCGGCAGAGCTTACCTGCTTCCAACCATTCTTGGTGAAAATGGAGCTGCTTCTTCTGAAAGCGTATTTATTGAAATGATTCGCAAGGTATTTACTTCTCAGCTGGCACTGCCATTTATCGGCGGACTGTTCCTTTGCGGAATTCTGGCAGCAATTATGTCTACCGCAGATTCCCAGCTTCTGGTAACGGCGTCTGCAGTGTCTGAGGATCTGTATCATAACTTTATCAAGAAGGATGCAGATTCTAAGGAGATTTTAAGGGTAAGCCGTATTACGGTTATTGTGATCGCAATAATTGCTTTTGCAATCGCATGGGATCCTAACAGCAGCATTATGGGACTGGTGTCCAATGCATGGGCAGGTCTTGGAGCCGCATTTGGACCGATTGTGGTAATGTCTCTGTTCTGGAGAAGAACCAACCTTCAGGGTGCCATTGCAGGAATGGTGACAGGCGGTCTTACCGTTATCATCTGGGACTATATCCCGCTGGTGGGTGGACAGACACTTGGAACCTATACAGGGCTTTATTCTCTGGCAGTAGGTTTCCTTCTTAGCCTTGTGGTGATCGTGATAGTCAGTCTTCTTACAAAAGCGCCTTCCAAAGAAATTACAGATGAGTTTGATAAGGTTGCTGCGAAATAATAAAGTTCAAATCTAAAACTTTTATAAAAAAAGGTAGTCCTGACAGTAAAGGGCTACCTTTTTTTCTGAAAATTTGTTATAATGATATTATCTTTAGTCGGAAAGGGGCAACACAAGATGAAAAAATATGACTATTTGATCGTAGGAGCCGGACTGTTTGGAGCTGTATTTGCCCATGAGGCCACCAAAAAGGGAAAGACCTGTCTGGTAATCGACAAGCGTGATCATATCGGAGGCAACATTTACACAGAGGATGTGGAGGGAATCCAGGTGCACAGATACGGCGCACATATTTTCCACACCTCCAAGAAGGAAATCTGGGACTATGTGAACCAGTTTACAGAGTTTAACCATTTCGTGAATTCACCTATCGCAGTGTATAAGGACGAGCTGTATAACCTTCCGTTTAACATGAACACCTTCCATCAGCTGTGGGGTGTGAAGACACCTGCACAGGCCAAGGCGAAGATCCAGGAGCAGATCAGCCGCATGCACATCACGCATCCGAAGAACCTGGAGGAGCAGGCTCTGGCGCTGGTAGGACAGGATGTGTATGAGAAGCTGGTAGAGGGCTACACAAGAAAGCAGTGGGGAAGAGAGTGCAAGGATCTTCCTGCATTTATCATTAAGAGACTGCCGCTTCGCTACACCTATGACAACAACTATTTCAAAGATCCTTACCAGGGTATCCCCAAGGGCGGATACACACGCATTATCAAGAAGCTTCTTGAGGGCGTACAGGTATGCTTAAAGACCGATTTCTTTGACAACAGGGAAGAGCTTAGCGCACAGGCAGACAAGATCCTGTTTACCGGAATGATCGATGAGTTCTACAACTACTGCTATGGCGAGCTGGAATACCGTTCCCTGCGCTTTGAGACCGAGGTTCTGGATATGGGCAATTATCAGGGCAATGCGGTTGTGAATTATACCGATTATGAGGTGCCGTACACCAGAATTATTGAGCACAAGCACTTTGAGTTCGGCACACAGCCGAAGACCGTGATCACCAGAGAATATCCGGCAGCATGGGAGAAGGGCAAGGAGCCTTATTATCCGATCAACGACCCCAAGAATGACGAGCTGTTTGATAAATATGAGCGCCTGGCACTGGAAGAGAAGAATGTGCTGTTTGGCGGACGCCTTGGCATGTACCGCTATATGGACATGGATAAGGTCATTGAGGAGGCTCTGAATATGGCTGAGACAGAGCTGACCTACGAAGAGGCATAAAGGAGAAAATTATGGATACCCCAACTATTACACAATACTACAGAGAAGCGGACCCGGCGAAGCGTCTGGCGCTTTTAAACATGTCCATTGAGGCAGGAGAGGAGCCAGAGCTGAACAAGATCCGCAGGGAGCTTTGGGACATCCGTTATCAGGACAAATCCGAGCTTGGAGGGGATACCCGTGCAGACGGCCTGATCGCGCTGTGGATGCTTATGGAGTTTAACCGGGACAGCGCCAAGCGTTTTATGGGCGTGCGCGGCGGCCGCAAGGAGATCTTAAAGCAGCTGGATAAGATGAAATTTCAGGAGATCCGCGCCAAAGGCAAGGATTACGAGGATATGCTTTACCGGGAGTGCTGCCATATGGTGAAGACTTATATGGAGTTAAGTGAGTCTGACAAGGCATACAACAGCACGTTGTTCGGTATTCTCAAGATGAGCAGCGAGCAGGCGAAGGACAAGCTGAAAGCTGACATTTACCACACCGCAGTGGAGCTTCCCCAGACACTGAAGCTGGAGGAAGAATTGGGTATGATTACACGGGCTGCCCGTGAGATGTATGAGCTTCATTTCCCGGGAGAGGGAAGCCTGAGAGCCTGAAAGATTCCTGCATCTGTATGCCGCAGGAATCTGAATATGAATAAGTATCTGATTAATACCGCAGCAGTCTCCGGATCTGGAGCTGGCTGCGGTATTTATTATGCAGTTCCAGGCCAAGGCTGGCTTCGCAGGCTGCAAGAAGAGAATCATAGTAGGTGAACTGATAAATGTTGCCGGCGATCTGCATGCAGTTGTAGTTCAGAAGGGACGATATGATCTGATCCCTGGAAAAGGTGAAATCCAACTTTGCCTCAAGGAGGCGCAGAATGGTAAAGGCAGTAAAGCTGATGATAACCTGGGCGCTGACTGCCTGTCCAACCTCTTCAGAAGAAGCTGCCGGCATAGTGCTTTTGGAAATGGCAAGGGCAGATTCCATGTATGTATAAAATTCTGAGGCGGTATCTTCCACGGATGGCCGGAAGACAAATTCCTCAGGGCTCTGCCCGCTTAGATGATCCCGGCTGATGCGCCTTGCCGCGTTGGAAATCGACTGGTTCAACATAGTACCACGGATAGAAAGGTCATATGCAAGGGGAATTCCCTGCTGATCTGTGAGAAACTCCATGTGGATGGCAGAGGCACTTTGCCGGGAAACTGATTTTCTCGCAGAAGCACTGCCGGTTTGGCGTGAAAATGCATAATCTGCTTCTTCATGGTGTATTCTGCTGAAATTACAGGAAATTACATTGGCAGAATGGTCATACAGCCATTTCTGAATGTCTCTTTGGTATTTCTGGATGAGCTGGAGTGCCTTTAAGAGGTCTTCCTCCTGAAATGGCGTCAGATTCTCGAAATAAGGCACCTGATTTATGGCGTCCTTCCATGGAAGCTGCGGATAGAGGATCTGGGAAATGATCAGCAGGCGGAAGATTTCTTCTATATTGTAGGAAAGGGAGAGATTCCATGTTTTGGTGCGCCAGAAAATATCAAGCTGCAGTTCCTTGTAAATGTGCTTCAAAACGCCGTAGCCTGCATTTTTCAAAGTGCGCTCGCCTGGGGAGAGGGCAGCAGTAAGGTCTACGTAAACCACAGAATTCTTCTTCTCTTCCCGTTCCTGGTTCATGTCTGCCACAACCTTTTCAAAGTAGGCAATGGGATCTGGAAATTCCTTCCGAAGCTCCTCCAGATAACCAAGGCCCATAATGGTTTTCTGCCTGGTAGCTTTTTTCTCTTTATCATAATAGGACTCTGTGATGGCCAGATAAGTGCCTTTTGGCTTTGGGGTTTTCTTTAGAAACATATGTGCGGCCTCCTTTTTTCTTTTATTTTACCATGAATTCGAAAATACAACAAGATACATCATAGAAAATGCAATAATTTTTTAGAAAAAGGCATTTCCAGGCAGGCAAGGTAAATTTAAGAGATTTGCTATTTAACGAAAAAAAGTCGATTGACAACCAGCTATTTGTATGTTATACATAATGTACTGACGTTAGGAAAGACTAATCAAATGGAAGCAAAAAGAGGGGATTCGTTCCCCCCTTTTTTTACTGCCTGTATTAGAATTAGCTAACTAAAGTTGCAGAACAAGAAAAAGAGTTCGGGGGAACAAGTATGATTGATAAAGACTTGCTAAGACTTTTAGGTGATAAGAAGAA
Source organism: Blautia segnis (assembly GCF_014287535.1). NCBI lineage: Bacteria > Bacillati > Bacillota > Clostridia > Lachnospirales > Lachnospiraceae > Blautia > Blautia segnis. Next base: position 97,434 of record NZ_JACOOT010000002.1, read on the forward strand.
GTACATTGTATATACGGTCATCAGTATGGTGATCGGGCTATGTGCCAATCTGGGAATCACCATGTGTATCTGCCAGGCGATCCGTCTGATGCTGGAACACGCAGCACCGGGGGACTATGTGCCAACGCTGCTGACTGGCATCGCGGCTTTGCTAATCCGCTACGCCTGCACCAGATGCACAGCCCGTCTGAAGGATAGTATCGGACGTGAGGTAAAACGAGATCTGCGTGCCAGAACCTACAACAAAATGATCTGTCTGGGTATGAAAAGCACCAGCGAAATGAGTATGGCAGGTCTGACCCAGGTAAGTATGGAAGGAATCGAGCAGTTGGATCTGTATTTTTCCAATTATATTCCTCAATTTTTTTATGCCATGCTGGCTCCGGTAATCTTATTTATTGTAACCGTAAGGCTGGATGCAAAAGTAGCTATTGTGCTGCTGTGCTGCGTGCCGTTGATTCCGGTGTCCATTATTGCGGTGTCCAAGTGGGCAAAGAAAATCTTTGCCAAATACTGGGATAAATACACTGCCATGGGAGATTATTTCCTGGACAACGTACAGGGCTTAAAAGAACTGAAGATTTTTAAGGCAGATGCAAGACAGCATGAAAAAATGAATCAGAATGCAGAAGAGTTCCGTGAGATTACCATGAAGGTTCTTACCATGCAGCTGGCCAGCACCACCATTATGGATTTGGTGGCTTACGGTGGAGCGGGAGCCGGAATTGCATTTGCAGTAAGAGATCTGGCAGACGGAAGGATCACCGTGATGTCCGCAGTATTTCTGATGCTGGTGGCCGTAGACTTTTTCCTTCCCCTTCGTGCCTTCGGAAGTGCCTTCCATGTGGCCATGAACGGTGTAAGTGCAGGGAAGAAGATTATTTCCCTGTTGGAAATGGAAGAACCCAGGTGGGGAAGCGAATCCGTAACCGGAAATGAGGTTGTGCTGGATCACGTAAGCTTTTCTTATGATGGAAAAAGAGAAGTATTAAAAGATGTGAACATGACTTTCCCGGAAAAAGGAATGACTGCGATCGTAGGCGAGTCCGGTTGCGGCAAATCCACCATTGTAGGATTGATGAATGGAAACCTGATACCGCAAAAAGGCTCTGTATCAGTGGGAAACACAAAACTTGGCCAGCTGTCACGGGCAGACTATTATAGCCATCTGGCTGTGGTTAGCTGTAATACCTATATTTTTAATGATACTGTGCGAAACAACTTCTGTCTGGCATCTCCATGGGCTACGGACGAGCAGATGGAAGCTGCCTTAAATAAAGTGAATCTGTGGAAATTCATAGAAGAAAACGGTGGGCTGGACAAGAGCATTTCCGAGGATGCAGCCAACATCTCCGGGGGACAGAAGCAAAGACTGGCACTGGCTGTAAATCTTGTGGCAGATAAAGACATTTACATCTTCGATGAGGCCACCAGCAACATCGACATCGAAAGTGAAGAGATCATTATGAAAAACATCAAGGCACTTTCCAAAGAAAAGAATGTGATTGTCATTTCCCACCGTCTGGAAAATATCGTACCTGCTGACAGAATCTATTATATGGAAAGCAAAGAAGTAAAAGAATGTGGAAATCACCAGTCCCTGATGGATGCAAAGGGTGGCTATGCAATGCTTTACCGCAGACAGAAAGAACTGGAAAAGGGATATGCGGAGGTGAGCGCATGAATCAGGTAAAACAGACACTTCGAAGAAGTGGAATCAGTATTATGGCCCATCTGATCAGTCTTCTGGGAAGCTTTGCGGCAGTCCTGATCCTGGCTGTCATAAACGGAAGCATCGGTTATCTTTGCGCCATGAGCGTAACACTGTTCGGCGCACTGGGCGTAGCCAAGGCACTGGGGGAACCTATCTGGCTTTCTTATGAATGGATCATCGCTCTTGCAGTAGGATGCGGAATTCTCCGCGGACTGCTTCGCTATATTGAGCAGTACAGCAACCATTACATTGCCTTTCATCTGCTGGCCATTTTGAGAGACAAAATTTTCGGTGTACTTCGAAAGCTCTGTCCGGCCAAGCTGGAAAGCAAGCAAAAGGGAAGCATCATTGCCATGCTCACATCTGATATTGAAACACTGGAAGTATTTTATGCCCATACCCTGTCACCAATCTGCATTGCCATTCTTGTATCTTTTAGCGTATGTTTGTTTACCTGGCTTGCGGCAAGCCCGTGGCTGGCACTGGTGGCACTGATCGGTTATCTGGTGATCGGCATTGTGGTGCCTATGATTTCTTCCGCAGCATTAAAAGAGCCTGGTGTTACCTATCGAAAAGAGTTTGCTTCTTTTAATGCCTATTATCTGGACAGTATTAAGGGAATTAAAGACATTTTGTTCCACAATGCAGGAGAAAAAAGAGAGCAGGAAGTCAACCGCAGATCAGAATGTCTTCTGGAAGAGACAAGGAAAATGAAAGAGGAAACCGGAAAAGCGTCAGCAATCACAGAACTGGCTGTTTCCGTTTTTGTAATGCTCACATTGATCGCAGGAATCGTTCTGGTCTATACCGGCAATTTGACTTCTGGAAAAATGATCATTGGCGTGGTTGCCATATTTGGAAGCTTCGGACCGGTAGTGGCCATTTCCGCTCTGCCTGGTAATCTGACCCAGACCTTTGCCAGTGGTGACCGTGTCCTGAATCTTCTGGAGGAGGTACCAGCAGTAGAAGAGATTACAGATGGAAAAAATATTACATACGAAAATCTGGAAGTGAGGAAGCTTTCCTTTGCCTACCAGAAAAATGAACCTGTCTTAAAAGATGTGTGTATGCAGGCACAAAAAGGCGAGATCGTAGGAATCATCGGAGAAAGCGGCTGCGGAAAATCCACACTGTTAAAGCTTTTGCTTCGTTTCTGGTCAAAAGACAGCGGGGAAATCCTGTTTAACGGAACCGACATCGAAAAGATCAACAGTGACAATCTTCTGGACAATGTGACCATGGTAAGCCAGGTGACCTATCTGTTTGACGATACCATCGAAGAAAACTTAAGGATTGCAAAGCCGGATGCTACCCAGGTGGAAATGGAACAGGCCTGCCGTCTGGCATCGGTGCATGACTTTGTTATGAGTCTTCCAAATGGCTATCAGACGAGAGTGGGAGCCATGGGAGATGCCTTATCCTCCGGTGAAAAACAAAGACTGGGACTGGCAAGAGCATTCCTTGGCGGACGGCAGCTGATTCTGCTGGACGAGCCAACCAGCAACGTGGACAGTATCAATGAGGGAATCATTCTCAAGGCACTGGCACAGCAGAAGAGCAAAAAGAGCATTATTCTGGTTTCACACCGGGAATCCACAATGGCTATTGCAGACCGGATTTATAAAGTGGAAAACGGTTATATGACAGAAGCTACAAAATAAAAAAGAGAGGAACCTAAAATGAAGAACAGCGCATTTAGAACCATGATAGTAACAGGAGTACTGTGATGTCCGGCGGAAGCGGCCAGACAATGGAAGGAAAGATCACAGGCGTTCAGGCAGTATCTGTAACACGTAAGGTGTGCGGAATGGCAATGTCCAATGTAGAACTGTCCTTAACCTATGGCCTTACCCCAGCTGTACAGATGGACGCTGCAGCAGAAGAAGCAAAAGTGGAAACAGAAGAAGCTACAGAAGAAGCTGCAGAAGAAAAAGCTGAGCCAGAAACAACCTCTGCAGAAAAAGAGCAGTAAAGAAATTTAACCAACCATATGGCGGCTGTCCGATTACATCGTGCAGCCTGCCATACTTTTTATTCTCGCGCCTGAAATTTTAAATATAAGATGGAAGAAAACAGGAAAGTATGATATATTAGTAGAAAAGGAGAAATATGTGACATTGAGGTTTGAATGGGACGAAGAAAAGAATCAGATTAATCAGAAAAAACATAAGATATCCTTTGAAACAGCAGCATACGTATTTGAAGATGAAAATTACATTGAAATGTACGATTTCGAACATAGTATAGAGGAAGACCGTTATATAGCAATTGGGTGTGTCGGTGATGTATTATTTGTTGTTTTTACTGAGAGAAAAGACAATATCCGGCTAATATCCGCAAGGCTTGCGACAGAGACTGAAAGGAGGCTTTATTATGACCAGAACATTTACTATTGAAAAAGGACAGAAACCAACACAGGAACAGCTGAAAGAGGTTATGGAAGCCAAAAAGTATCCAATCGTAGCAGATGAAGATGCCCCGGAATTATCTCCTGCAATGTATAAAGCTTTAAAAAGCTGTGTGATACAACGCAACAGAAAGAAAAATGCATAGCCAAAATGACAGGGATCCGGCATTGCCGGGTCCCCAATTATTTATATTGCGCTTATCAGCGCGAAGATGGTATAATATACCTTATGAATAAAGTCCGGGCATAGTTTTTGCAGGCCTGGATATGATAGAAAATAAAACCAATCTGGCGGCATTGTCTCCAGACTGGACTTTTGGAGGAAAAAATGAAAATAGAAAACATTCCTGCATACGAAATTGTAACACAAGAAAATCTTACAGACATCCATTCCACAGGCTATCTGCTCCGCCACAAGAAAACCGGAGCAAGACTGATCCTGATCGAGAACGATGATGAGAACAAGGTATTTTCCATTGCGTTTCGCACCCCTCCTGCCAACAGCACAGGAGTTCCACACATTCTGGAGCACAGCGTACTCTGCGGTTCCCGTGAGTTCCCGCTGAAGGATCCATTTGTAGAGCTGGTAAAGGGTTCTTTGAACACCTTTTTAAATGCCATGACCTACCCGGACAAGACCTGCTATCCGGTAGCAAGCTGCAATGACCAGGATTTCCAGAACCTGATGCATGTGTATCTGGATGCTGTTTTTTATCCCAATATCTATAAGAAAGAAGAAATCTTCCGTCAGGAAGGCTGGAGCTATCATCTTGAGAATAAAGAAGGTCCTTTGACCTACAATGGCGTTGTATACAATGAGATGAAGGGGGCATTTTCTTCCCCTGACGAGGTTCTGGACAGGCAGATTAAGAGCAGCCTTTTCCCGGATAATACTTATGGCGTGGAATCCGGAGGCGACCCGGAGAATATTCCAGAGCTTTCCTATGAGGAGTTCCTGAATTTCCACCGCACATATTATCATCCTTCCAACAGCTATATATATCTTTACGGAAATATGGATATGGAGGAGAAGCTGCGTTTTATCGATGAAAAATATCTTTCCGCTTTTGATGCTCTTGCTGTGGATTCCCGCATTTTGGAGCAGGCTCCATTTTCTCAGGTGAAGGATCTTGAGGAAGAGTATCCTGTGGCTGAGAATGAGGAAGAAGAGGATAATACTTATCTTTCCTTTAATATGGTTGTGGGAAATGCTATGGACAGCATGCTTGGAGTAGCATTTGATGTGCTGGATTATGCACTTCTTAGCGCTCCGGGAGCTCCGCTGAAGAAAGCACTTCTGGATGCACAGATCGGTAAGGATATTTATGGCTCTTATGACGATGGAGTTTTGCAGCCATTCTTCTCTATTGTGGCAAAAGGTGCCAAGACCAGCCAGAAAGAAGAATTTGTATCCACTATCCGAAAATGTCTTCAGGACATTGTGAAGAATGGAGTTGACAAAAAAGCGATTCTTGCGGGAATCAATTATATGGAATTCCGTTACCGCGAGGCTGATTTCGGTTCCTATCCAAAGGGACTGATGTACGGTCTTGATATTTTGGGAAGCTGGCTCTATGATGATGAAAATCCTTTTGCCCAGGTGAAGCTTCTTGCCATTTATGACAGACTGAAGGAAGCAGTTAACGAGGGATACTTTGAAGAAATTATCCGGAAATGGCTTCTTGATAATACCCACGGCACCATCCTTACCCTGATTCCAAAGCGTGGCCTTGCTGCCAAAAGAGAGAAGGATCTGGAGGAGATGCTTGAGAAGTACAGAAGCAGCCTTTCTGATGCAGAGCTGGAGGAACTGGTAAGAAAAACAAAAGCTCTTGAAGCATATCAGGAATCTGAGGAGAATCCGGAGGATCTGGAATGCATCCCTATGCTTAAACGCTCCGATATCCGAAGAGAGGTTGAGGGATTTTCCAACGAAGAGCTTGCAGTGGACGACAGCCTGTTTTTGTATCAGGATGTATGTACCAATGGAATCGGCTATGTGAATGTGATGTTCGAAATCCGGGATATGGAAGTGGAGAAGGTGCATTACCTTGGTCTTCTGAAATCCGTTCTTGGCTATGTGGACACCAAGGACTACACCTACGGACAGCTGTTCAATGAAATCAATGCCAGAACAGGTGGAATCCAGTGCGGTGTCGATGTTTTTGACAAGGCAAATGATCCGGAAGTATTCCGCACCATGTTCACTATCCGAGGCAAAGCGCTTTATTCCCAGATGGATTTTCTTTTCCAGATGATGGGAGAGATCTTAAATACATCCAGGCTTACGGATATCAAACGTCTCCGTGAGATCATCGGAGAACTCAAGTCCAGAGGACAGGCTTCCCTGATCGGCGCAGGCCATCAGACTGCTGTGCTCCGCGGCAGCTCCTACGCATCTCCTATGGCGAAATTCCAGGACGAGATGGCTGGAGTGGGCTATTACAAATTTGTGGAGGATCTGGATAAGAACTTCCAGGAGAAAAAAGACGAGATCGTGGCAGGTCTTTTGAACGCAGTGGAGGAGATCATCCGTCCGGACAGCTTTATGGTAAGCTACACAGGAGAAAGAGAATCTGTGGAGCAGATCCAGAAGCTTTGCGGGGAACTGAAAAAGAGCCTTCCACAGCGTACCAGCCAGGTTCCTTCCGTTTCCATTACCTGTGAGAAAAAGAATGAGGGCTTCAAGACCTCCGGCCAGGTGCAGTACGTGGCAAAATGCGGCAACTTTGTAAAGAAGGGCTACGCTTATACCGGTGCCCTTGAGATTCTGAAGGTGGCTTTAAGCTACGATTATCTCTGGATCAACCTTCGCGTGAAGGGCGGCGCATACGGCTGCATGAGCGGATTCAGAAGAAGCGGTGAGAGCTATTTCGTGTCCTACAGAGATCCTCACCTTCGCCGTACTCTGGAAGTTTATCAGGGCGTACCGGAGTATGTCCGCACCTTCCAGGCAGATGAGCGTGAACTGACCAAATACATTATCGGAACCATCAGCGGCAAGGATGTTCCAAGAACACCGCAGTCCCAGGGGGCACTTGGCAGAATGGCATATTTCCGCGGCCTGACTGTAGAGATGCTGCAGAAGGAAAGAGATCAGATCTTAGACGCCACAGTGGAGGACATCCATGCACTGGCACCGCTGATCGAAGCCATTCTTGCAGACGACCAGATCTGCGTTGTGGGAAGCGAGAGCGCAGTGGAGAAGGCGAAAGACGTATTTATGGAGACAAAGCCGCTGGTAAGCTGCTAAGTACAGCGCAGCAGATAAAAGGTACCTTTTGCCTGCTGCGTCCATTTGTTAAGAAAGAAGAGGATATATTTTCATGACACCAGATTTTAAATCCGGATTTGTAGCAATTATCGGGCGTCCGAATGTGGGCAAGTCTACCCTGATGAACCATCTCATCGGGCAGAAGATCGCCATCACATCCAAGAAGCCCCAGACCACAAGGAACCGTATCCAGACCGTTTACACCTGCGACAAGGGACAGATCGTTTTCCTGGATACCCCAGGTATCCACAAGGCGAAGAACAAGCTTGGAGAGTATATGGTCGCAGTGGCAGAGCGCACTCTGAAAGAGGTGGATGCCATTATGTGGCTGGTAGAGCCTTCTACCTTTATCGGAGCAGGTGAGCGCCACATTGCCGAGCAGCTTCAGGGCGTTGGCGTGCCGGTAATTCTGATCATCAACAAGATTGATACAGTAAAGAAGGAAGAAATCCTTCCGGCAATTGATACTTACCGCAAGATCTGCGACTTTGCAGAGATCATTCCCTGCTCAGCACTTCGGGGACAGAATACAGAGGACATTATCGACAGCATTCTGAAATACCTTCCATACGGACCAATGTTCTATGACGAGGACACTGTGACAGACCAGCCTCAGCGCCAGATCGTGGCAGAGGTGATCCGTGAGAAGGCCCTTCATGCACTGGATGCGGAGATCCCTCACGGAATTGCTGTGGCCATCGATAAGATGAAGGAGCGCCCGGGCAAAAATCCTATGGTGGATATTGAAGCCACCATTATCTGCGAGCGGGATTCCCACAAGGGCATCATCATCGGAAAAGGCGGCGCCATGCTGAAAAAGATCGGCAGCAACGCCAGATTCGAGCTGGAGCGCATGCTGGACTCCAAGGTGAACTTAAAGCTTTGGGTAAAGGTAAAGAAAGACTGGCGCGACAGCGACTTTATGATCAAAAACTTTGGATACGATAAGAAGGAAATCTGAAAATGAGTGATCTGATCACGGTACAGGGAGTGGTGTTATCTGCCCAGCCCGTGGGAGAGTATGACAAGCGGATCGTTCTTCTTACCAGGGAGCGGGGAAAAATTTCCGCTTTTGCAAAGGGGGCAAGACGGCAGAACAGTCCATTTATGGCAGCAGCCAATCCCTTTGTATTCGGGAATTTTACCCTTTTTGAGGGGCGCAGCAGCTACAATCTGAACCAGGTGACCGTGACCCATCATTTTGTGGAACTGGCATCCAGGCAGCCGGGAATCTACTATGGATATTATTTCCTGGAGCTTGCGGATTACTTCGGACATGAGGGGACGGATGAGAAGAATATGATGAATCTTCTTTACCTGACTGTGAAAGCCCTTCTGAATCCGGAGCTGGATCCGCGGCTGGTGCGGTGCATTTTTGAGCTTCGCACTATGGCGGAGCAGGGACTGATGCCGGAGCTTTTTCGCTGTGTGCACTGCGGCGAGGAAATCGCGGGCAAAGAGAATCTGTTTTTTTCCCAGGAGGCACATGGAATTCTGGATGGAGACTGTCTGAGAAAGGCGGATGCGGCGGAGGCAAGAAGCGCAAGGCGGATTTCCCCAGCAGTGCTTTATACCATGCAGTATATTGTTAGTTCGCCTATGACCCGGCTTTATAATTTCACGGTGACAAAGGAAGTGCTGCGGGAACTGGAGCACCACATCCGCACCTACGTGGCCGCAAACACGGACAAAAGGTTCAAAAGCCTGCAGATTCTGGAGGTTATGATCTAACAAAGTGCCGGAATGTACGGAATTGAGTACGCGTTATAACTTTACAAAAGCAGAAGTAACGAGTATAATGATTAAAAATCATCTATCAAACAATGAGGAGAGATATCATGGAAAAAACAATGGACAAGATTATTGCTCTGGCGAAAGCAAGAGGATTTGTTTACCCGGGTTCTGAGATTTATGGCGGCCTTGCCAATACATGGGACTACGGAAACCTTGGCGTAGAGCTTAAAAATAACGTAAAGCGTGCATGGTGGCAGAAATTCATTCAGGAATCTCCATACAATGTAGGTGTTGACTGTGCCATTCTGATGAACCCGCAGACCTGGATCGCTTCCGGACATCTTGGCAGCTTCTCCGATCCTCTTATGGACTGTAAAGAATGCCACGAGCGTTTCCGTGCAGACAAGATTATCGAGGACTACAGCCAGGAGAACGACATTACACTTGAGAGCTCTGTAGACGGCTGGTCCCAGGAAGAGATGAAGAATTTCATCGAGAAACACAATGTTCCATGTCCTTCCTGCGGAAAACACAATTTCACAGATATCCGTCAGTTCAACCTGATGTTCAAGACCTTCCAGGGTGTAACAGAGGATGCTAAGAATACTGTATATTTAAGACCGGAAACAGCTCAGGGTATTTTCGTAAACTTCAAGAACGTACAGAGAACCTCCCGTAAGAAGATTCCGTTTGGTATCGGCCAGATCGGTAAATCCTTCCGTAACGAGATTACACCTGGAAACTTCACCTTCCGTACCCGTGAGTTCGAGCAGATGGAGCTTGAATTCTTCTGCGAGCCAGACACAGACCTTGAGTGGTTTGCATACTGGAAGAGCTTCTGCCTGAACTGGCTGCATTCTCTTGGCCTGAAGGATGAGGAAGTTCGTTACCGTGACCATGACAAAGAGGAGCTGAGCTTCTACAGCAAGGCTACCACAGACGTTGAGTTCCTTTTCCCATTTGGATGGGGCGAGCTCTGGGGAATCGCTGACAGAACAGACTATGACCTGACTCAGCATCAGAACGTATCCGGACAGGATCTTACCTATTTCGACGATGAGAAGAAGCAGAAATACATTCCATATGTAATCGAGCCGTCACTTGGTGCTGATCGTGTGGTCCTGGCATTCCTTTGCAGCGCATATGACGAGGAAGTCCTGGATGCAGAGAAGAACGATGTTCGTACTGTCCTTCATTTCCATCCGGCACTTGCTCCGGTTAAGATCGGTGTGCTTCCGCTTTCCAAGAAGCTGAACGAGGGCGCTGAGAAGATCTATGCGCAGTTATCCAAGAAATACAACTGCGAGTTCGACGATCGTGGAAACATCGGAAAACGTTACAGAAGACAGGATGAGATTGGTACTCCGTTCTGCGTAACCTACGATTTCGATTCTGAGACAGATGGAATGGTAACAGTCCGTGACCGTGATTCCATGGAGCAGGTTCGTATTAAGATCGACGAGCTGGATGCTTACTTCGCAGATAAATTTACATTCTAAGATGAGGAAAACCCATTTAGCTGCACTGTGAATTGTTTAATGCGGTCAGGCATTTTGTAATGCGCGGACGGACCAATAAAGTGAATGAAAGGGGGCTGACTTTCTATCTGTATGGGAGGTTAGTCCCTTTCATCTGTTATGAAATACCATGGATGAAACTTAGCTGGATATATTTATGGCGTTGTCCGTAGTGGCAGTTAAGTTCTTTGGATTTTGGGAGTTATGAGGAAATGAAGAAACAACGTTGGACGTGTATTGATATTTTGAAATGTCTTGCTGCTCTTGCTGTTGTGGAGATTCATAAGCCACTGAAGGTGCAAAGCGGAGCGGAACTTTTGATTCTGTGTCGGTTTGCAGTGCCGGTTTTCTTTATGATCACTGGTTTCTTTTACTCAGAAACAGTGGCACACAGGCGGGAGCTTAAGCAGATTGGAAAAATCCTTACGATTACCATAGGAGCTAATCTGTTTTACTTGATCTGGAAGGTTCTGTTGGCTCTGGAAAATGGAAATAATATAAAAGATGCACTGCTGGCCAGGTTTGAAGAAAGAATGCCAGAAGATTTCATTTTATGGAATTTTTCCCCACTGTCCCCACATTTGTGGTATTTACAGGCGCTTGTGTATGTGCTGGTGATCGCATTTATTGTAGAACATTTAGGCTTAAGGAAGCTTGCATATCTGGCAGTTCCGGTACTGTTGGCAGGAAACCTGATAAAGGGAAATTATTCTCTGCTCCTTCTGGGAAAAGATTATTGCCATGTTTATTATGCGAGAAATTTTCTGTATTGTGGCCTGCCCTTTTTCTGGCTGGGCTGCCTGTTTGGAGAGAGAAAAGAAGCTTTGGAGGGCTGTCTTGACAAAAAGAAAATGACATTGCTTTTGGGCGGTATTCTGGTTTTCTGGAACATGGCACTTATGGAGCAAAGATGGCTTACGAAAATGAATGCTCTTGGAACAGAAGAAGAGTATGGTGGAACCATTTTTCTGGCAGTCTGTATCTTCCTTCTTTTTATAGGATGGCAGAATTTTTATAAGGAAAATGTGGTAACCCGGATAATGGCAAAAATCGGGAAAGATTATTCTATGCTGATCTATGTTTTGCATTATGCGGTGCTGCAGGCGCTATCAAAGTGCTTTAAAGGCAGGCATACTATGCTGGCAAGAGGATACAGACAGTATGGGATGATGTTTGTTTTTGCGGCTACCGTGGTATTGGTGGCGGCTTATGGAGCTGCGAAGAGAAAATTGAGGGAGAATTCTACTGTTAAAGTAGGGAATGCTGTACTGGAGCGTGTTTGAAAAAACATTCCTGTAAGTAGACAATAAAAATATCCTGAACAAGTGATAAAATCTGTGTAATGGGCAGTGCACTTGTCAGGATATTTTGTATTTTTATATTGTTTGCAGGCTGCTTTGAACAACAGTATTTGCAGTTTGTGTGCAGAAGGCCTTTTTAAAACGGGTTTTAGAACACCTCAATGGTATACGCAGTCTCAAACATCTCGTCCATTTTCAGATGGTTGATAAATGGTTTTTCAGAAAGATCCCCTGTAAATCCACAGTCATCACAGCGGCCCATCCATGGCTCCAGGCATACAAAGGGTGCGTCCTGGGAAGCGGACCAGATGCCGAAGTTCGGGAAGCCCAAGCAGCGCATTTCCAGATAAGGAGTGCCGTCCGGAAGTGCAATTCCGGCCTTGGTGATCTGGTTGTCAAATACCAGCGCATCATGGTCAAACATATGGTCATCAATCTGACAGGTACCATTCTCCAGTTTGAGAGTGGCTTCTTCATCTGCCTTGGCTGTGCCGGTCTCAGGATCCAGAAGAAGGTAGGTAAGGCTGTCCTGTCCGTCAAAGGTCAGGCGGTAATCGCTTCTCTTGGTGTCTGGCAGAACCGGGACATTAAACGCCGGATGTCCGCCGATGGCGAAATACATGTCCCCTTCGCTGTTGTTTGCCACCTTCCAGCTGACGGTAAGAGTGTGGCCCTTCAGAATGTGGCGGATGCGCAGCACGAAGTCAAAAGGATAAACCTTACGGGTGTCTTCGGTAGAACGGATCTGATGGGTCACGGAATCCGGTGTGGAATCAATGCAGGTGAAATCCGTATCCCTGGCAAATCCGTGCTGCTTGGAAGCATATTCCTGTCCGTGAATGCGATAATGGTTGTTGTAATGCTTTCCTACATTAGGGAATAGAACCGGCGCATGACGTCCCCAGAATTTGGGATCTCCCTGCCAGATCACTTCCCTGTCTTTTTCTTTATCATAGATACTTACAAGCTCAGCGCCATGGTCGTCGATGGTCACTTTCAGAAAATCATTTTCGATAATTCGTTTCATGATGAAAAACCTCCGTGTGTGATGTTGGGTATATTATACTACGGCGGGTGAAATTTGTATATCCTATTTAAATATATATGTATTTTATATTTATGTGCAAAATGATAATATAATTGTATGGATACCTTGAAAAGAACGGAAACAAACTTTAATTGCGAAGCTATTCATTATCTGCTATATTTTATGGTAGAGATAACGGAGGAGAAACATGATACATATAGCTATTGTAGAAGATGAAGAGAAGTATAGAAAACAGCTGAGGGAATATATTGAACAGTATTGTGAGAAATCCGGTAAGCAGATACAGACTTCTTTTTTTCAGGACGGGGAAGACATAATCGAAAATTATACAGCGGATTTTGACCTGATTTTCATGGATATTCAGATGCGCTTTATGGATGGAATGACAGCTGCCCGTGAAATCCGAAAATTAGACAAAAAAGTAATTCTGATGTTTATTATCAGCATAGCAACCTACGCCATTGAAGGTTATGAAGTAGATGCTCTGGATTATATTCTGAAACCATTGTCCTACAATATGTTTGAGCAGAAGCTGAACCGTGCTCTTTTAAGAGTGGATGGACAGGAAGAACATTATTTTCTCATTCAGACAAGTGAGGAAACATTAAGGATTAAGGTAACGGAGATCCATTATATAGAAAGCCACAGCCACATTATGGCCTATCATCTTCCTGACAGAATCCTGGAAAGCAGGGGAAGATTAGATGATCTTGAAGAACAGCTTTCCCCCTATGGATTTTACCGCAGTAACCGGGGATATCTGATCAATCTTCATTATGTGACCGGGGTTTCAGACGGCTGTTGTATAATAGACGGAAACATGCTTCCGGTAAGCCGAAGGAAAAAGGCAGAGTTCATGGAGAAGCTGTCACAGATACTTTAATTTTACCCAGAGGAGGTCTTAGCATGGAAAAAATGCCGCTTCTTGGTGCGCCGGGGTATTATTGTGCCCTGGGTTACTGGATGGCAGCTGTATTATTTGGCTATGAGAATAAAAGGAAACATACAGCCGGCATCACCGTACTGCTGCAGATTGTATTTCTTGTCTGCATCATAATCTTTTCAGTTGTGACGGACACAAACCTTGCAATTTATTTTTTGCCCTGCTTTGCGTTTGCCATATTGCTGCTGTTTTTGATGCTGTATCTGACATGTGAGATGCCGCTGAATAATATATGCTATTTTACAATCCGGTCATTCATTCTCGGAGAATTTACATCGTCCCTGGAATGGCAGCTGGAAATCTATTTCCGTGAGAAAATCGCGCCGGGAAATACAATCCTTTTTAGCGCTGTTTTCTTGCTGGCAGTACATAGCGGTTCTGTGGTGATCGTAAATCTCTTCGAGAAGAGATACAAAGAGAGCAACTTCAGGCTGCACATCGGGAAAAAAGAACTGGCACATGCATCCCTGATCGCAGTATCCTTTTTTCTCTTCAGTAATATCAGTAATATATTTAAGAATACACCCTTCAGCAGCAGTGTCCTGTCGGAAATTCTTCTGATCCGGACGCTTGTAACCTTGGGAGGGGTTATTATGCTGTATGCCTATCATATGCAGCTGCAGGATATTAAGGATAAACTGGAGATTCAGATGCTTCGGCAGACTATGGATGCACAGTATGCCAATTATCAGATGTCCGAGCAGAGTGTTGCTCTGATCAATCAGAAATATCATGACCTGAAACATCAGATCGAATTTCTGAAATCTGATATTTCCTCCGATGAGAAAATGCAGTATCTGAATGAAATGGAACAGGATATCCAGGCTTTTGAAGCGCAGAACCATACGGGAAACCACATTCTTGACACAATCCTTACTGCCAAAAGCCTTCAGTGCCAGAACGAAAATATACAGCTCACCTGTGTGGCAAATGGAAAATATATTGAATTCATGAATCCCATGGATATCAGTGCGCTTTTTGGAAATATGCTTGATAATGCAATCGAAGGTGTTTCTAAAGTAGAAGAGAAAGACAAGCGCTGGATTCATGTAAGTATACGCAGAAAAATGGATTTTTTGGTCATTTGTGTAAGCAATAGCTATCAGGGGGACATTTCATTTTCTCATGGAATGCCGGTCACACAGAAAGAGGATAAACGTTACCATGGATATGGCACCAAGAGTATCCGGAATATTGTCAGTCAATATGGCGGGACAGTAGTTTTTCGCGCTGAAAAAGGATGGTTTGAAGTGAAAGCTACATATGATTTTAATTCACTGAATCAAGCAGGTCAGCTATAAACTGGTCTGCTTTTTTTGTCTTTATTTACCATTGGGGACACAAAGGATGCCATTGGGGTAATTTCCCGCAGGAGTACTTGAGATATGCTATAAAAGATACATAAAATATATTCCTGGGAAGAATTTTTTACATCAATTATTGAGGAGGAGAAAATAATGCCCCATGCAAAATTATGGAGAGCAGTGATACAGAAACGGTTTATGTAAAAACCTAGTGGCAGAATACAATTCTGGGTGTGGAAATCGGACTGGGCATACTGACAACTGTATTTGGAATTTTATATGTTTTACAATTATGGAAAAAGAAAAAGGAGCAGGCGTAATTATGAGGGAACATCTTGCAAATCATACATTTGGATTTTATCTGTCAATATCAGCCGGTATTTTATCTGTTGTCAGCCTGCTGTTTTATCTTGGAGCCGACAATCAGGGAGCTGCTGTGCTGCCGCTGATCGTATGCTCAATTCTTGCAGAAGTGGCAGGAATTGCGATTAACAGATTTACCGGCAAAGCCGGAGTGCTTATGCTGATACCAACTGTGAATGCATTGCTTTTTTCGGCGGCTATTATTTTAAGTATCATTCCGCAGGTTGACAGTTTGGGATATCTGGTTTCAGGTTTATACAGTTTTGAAGATATGAAAGCATTTATCCTTTATGCAGTATTTGCGATTCTTACATGGCTGGGATATCTGGCGGCATCCTTTATGGATATGCAGAAATAAAATATTTGAAGGGGTTTGGCTTATGTTACGTATTAATGAATTTAAAATCGAAAATCTGTCATCAGATTGCTTTACAGACAATCCGGCACCTGTATTTTCTTTTTCCATGATAAGCTCAGAGAAAAATGTTTTACTGAAAAAGGCAATTCTGTCTGTGAATAACTGGATGGAAGTGTTTGAGAGACAAACCGGGCTTGTTTATGAAGGACCTGAGCTGACTCCCTTTACCAAATATCTGGCAATACTGGAAATTACGGACGATCATGGGGAAACTGCGAAAGCTTCCCTGGAATTTGAAACCGGTTTTATGGAAAGTAAGTGGAAGGCTGCCTGGATAACAGATGGTTCCTATCAGTTTAAAGAGCGGAAAAAATCGCCAAGACCGATGACCTTCAAAAAGGATTTTTCCATAAAAGGAGAAATTGAGCAGGCGAGAATTTATTCTACAGCTCTTGGAATCTATGAACTGGAACTCAATGGGCGTAAAGTTGGTGATGAATATTTTGCACCTGGCTATACCTCCTATAAAAATCAGCTGCAGTATCAGATGTATGATATTACAGAATATCTTCAAAAGCAGAACCTGCTTATGGTAATTGTAGGTGGAGGCTGGGCTGTGGGTTCATACACCTACAAAAGAATGAACCGGATTTATGCAAAGCGTCAGGCATTTCTTGGGGAGATACATATCCGGTATAAGGACGGCAGCCATGAGATCATTGGCACAGATGAGACATGGAAGGTTACAGAAGAGGGAAATTTTCTGGAAGCAGAGTTTTATGACGGAGAAGTCTATGATGCAACTGTGAAGCTGGAAAACAGTTCTTTTCATAATGCCGGTATTGAAAAAATGAAAATCGAACCACAGCTTCTGGTACAGTATGGAAGCCCGGTAAAAGCGCACGAGCAGTTTGAACCCGTATCCTGTGAGTTATCGCCATCCGGTATGCTGATCTATGATTTTGGCCAAAATATGGCGGGCGTGATTGAGGCTGACATACAGGGCAGGGCGGGGGAAAAAATAGTTTTTTATCATGCAGAGGTTCTTTTAAACGGAGAACTCTATACTAAGCCGCTGCGCAGTGCAAAGCAGCAAGCTGTCTATATCTGTAAAGAAGGCAGTCAGCAGTACTCTCCCCGTATGACCTATATGGGATTTAGGTATGTAGGAGTAAGTGGTATTTCGGCAGACAAAATAAAATTAAAGGCAACCGCGTTGTATTCTGACATTTCAAAAAACGGCAGTTTTTCCTGTTCCGAGCCGATGCTGAATAAGCTTCAGGACTGTATTGAATGGAGTGCAAAATCTAATTTTGTAGATATTCCGACGGATTGTCCGCAAAGGGATGAACGCCTTGGCTGGACCGGTGACATTGCGCTTTTTGCATCAACAGCCGCTTATAACTTTGATATGAGTCGTTTTTTTGATAAGTGGCTGAAGGATATGCGGGCAGAGCAGAATCCGGGAGGCGGGATTCCCATGATCATCCCTATGGTAAAAATTCCGGGGCAGCTTGAAATGCTGTTCCCGTTAGCTGTGGATCACTGGGGGGACGCCTGTATTCTTGTGCCGTGGGCCGAATATATGGCCCGGGGTGATATAGAGCTTTTGAGAAAAATGTATCCTTCTATGAAAAAATATATAAAAGCCTGTAAATTCTGGGCAGGACTTTTTTCTGCGCAGAAAAAGAAGAGGATATGGAGTCTGCTGTTTCATTATGGGGACTGGTGTGCACCGGATATGACCTATAAAGAGTGGATGAAGCGGGGGAAATGGACCGGAACTGCCTGTCTTGCACACTCATCTGCAATACTTTCGGAAATCGCAGGGATTTTGGGAGAAAAAGAGGATGAAGAGGTTTACCGGAAACTGAGCCTGGAAACGGCTCAGGCTTATCGGAATATTCTGATGAATGAAAATTGCCATATAAAAGGCGGCGATTTTCAAACCGGATTTGTTTTGCCGCTGCACTATAATATGCTTTTTGAAAAAGATAAAAAGAGGGCAGCAGCAAATCTGGTAAAACTGATCCGTGATAATAACTATAACATAAAAACCGGATTTCCCGGAACGCCTTATGTACTTTTTGCCCTGGCAGACAATGGCTATCTGGAGGATGCATACAAAATGCTTCTTACAGATACCTGTCCATCCTGGCTCTATGAGGTGAAAGCAGGTGCGACAACTATGTGGGAACGGTGGGATGCACTCCGGGAGGATGGCAGCTGTAATCTGGGAGAGGACAACGGAAGCGGTGGAATGGTATCCTTCAACCATTATGCAAATGGCGCAGTGGGAGATTTCTTTTACAGGCGTATTCTGGGAATCGAAGCTGTCGAAGGCGGGTACAGAAGGTTTCGGATTGCCCCGCTGCCTGGTGGCGGTCTTGACTTTGCAAAAGGGGATGTGAATACTCCGTATGGATATATCCGATGCAGCTGGATTATAGAAGATGGAGGCTTTAAGCTGACAGCAGAGATTCCTGCCGGAACTCAGTGCGAGATCGTACTTCCGTCTGGCAGAAGTTTTACAGAAGGAAGCGGCAGTTATTGCTATGAGGAGAAGATAGGATGAAATTTTTTCAGGATAAAAAGAGCACACATAAATTTTCAGGCGTTTTCAGAAGCCGTATACAAGATGAGAATGTTACAATGCCGGAATTGGCACTGGGATATTTCCTTGGTCCATTTTGTGCACTGCTGGCAAATGCCATATTTGTATCATTCCTTAATCGTTTTTACACAGATATATTGGGAATGAAGGGGCTGTTTATTACAATGCTTCCTCTTGTGTCCACGGTTTTTGTGATCATTGGCAATCTGAAAATGGGAACCATGATCGATAAAACGCATACAAAAGCCGGAAAAGCAAGGCCATATCTGCTGATATCGGCACCGCTTATGCTGTTATCCATATTTTTGATCTTTTCTGTTCCGACAGGAAATGACTCAGGACAATTATGCTGGATCGCAATTTCCTATAATCTTTTCTTTGCTGTTGCATATCCTGCATATTTTGTGGCGCATAGCATGATGATCCCTCTTTCTACCAGAAAGTCCAATCAGAGGGGAAAGCTTTCTATTGCGTCTCAGGTTGCAAACCTTGGGTCTACCGGATTGTTTGCAACCATGCTTTTCCCCATGCTTTTGTATCCGCTCTTGAAGAATCAGAAGGCATGGCTGATTTGTATGGGAACGATCGGTGTTATTGCCTGTGTGGGAATCATGCTTGAATTCCTTTTTACCAGAGAACGGGTTACGGAAGAACTTAATGTGGAAAATGAGGAAAAAGCAGGAAAAACGGTGTCCATAAAGAAACAGCTGAAGGCTGTGGTGTCTGACAGGTACTGGTGGATGATTATTTTGTTTTATCTGTTTTTTAACATGGCTGCTGCCTTTAAAAATTTATCCATGAGCTATTACTGCGATTATATCCTTGGAAGCTATCAGGATGGAATCACACAGACGGCAGTTGCGGCAATCAGCGGAATTCCCATTGCGGCAGGAGCATTGTTTGCATGGCCTCTTGCAAAGAAAATGGGGAAAAAGAATTCCATTGTTGCAGGGCTGATCCTGTCTGGTGTCGGCGGATTGTTTGCCATGACAGATATGAGTAATTTTAAGGTGGTGGTTTTGGGCGTTTTTGTCAAAACCCTTGGAACGATTCCTGCATGTTATGTTATGATGGCTCTTTTTGCGGACGTTCTGGATTACCTGGAGCAGAAAAACGGCTTCCGCTGTGACGGTCTGTCCATGTCAATTTATAGCATTATCATGGTGGGAATTTCCGGAGTTGTTACAGCGGTTTTTAATGGACTTATCTCTGCTTCCGGTTATATTCCTCCGGCATTGGTGAAGAATGCCATGGTTGCGGCAGAGCAAAACGGCATCACCAGGGGGATTTTTTCGTTGTGTTTTTTGGGGGCAGAAACTATTGTTAATTTATTGCTTGCGGTTATGCTCATTTTCTGTAATGTGGAAAAGAAAATGCAAAAATATGTTAGAAAATAAAACAAAAAAAGACACATTATACGCGAATTAGTCAAAAGGAATAAAGGATAATCACGCATATGCGAAAATATAGATATAAAAATGAGAATAAACAACAAATAAATATGCAAAATACACAATAATACATTGACTTTGCCATGCGCGTTTGGTAGACTATACAATTATAAGGCGCAAAAAAGAAAATATCCTGACGCCGATGATCAATTGGAATAGAGGAGGAATACCATAATGGCAAAGAAAAGAAATATTATTGTAGGACAGTCCGGAGGCCCCACATCTGTAATCAATTCCAGTCTTGCTGGCGTATACAAGAACGCAGTAGAGCGCGGCTTTGACAAGGTATATGGAATGCTTCACGGAATTCAGGGCCTTCTTGATGAACAGTATATCGACCTTTCTACTCAGATCCATTCCGAGCTCGATATCGAGCTTCTGAAGAGGACCCCGTCTGCTTTCCTTGGTTCCTGCCGCTATAAGCTTCCGGAGATCCACGAAGACAGAGCCATCTATGAGAAAATATTCGAGATCCTGAACAAACTGGAAATCTACGCATTCATTTACATTGGCGGAAATGATTCCATGGACACCATCAAGAAGCTTTCCGATTACGCCATTATCACCGGACAGACCCAGAAATTCCTTGGCGTACCAAAGACCATTGACAACGACCTTGCACTTACCGACCACACCCCTGGCTTTGGAAGTGCAGCCAAATACATTGCAGCTTCCACCAAGGAAGTGATCCGCGACGCGGAAGGCCTTACCTATAAGAAAAACATGATCACCATCATGGAGATCATGGGAAGAAATGCCGGCTGGCTCACAGGTGCCACCGCCCTTTCCAAGTCTGAGGACTGCGAAGGACCGGATCTGATTTATCTGCCGGAGGTTCCTTTTGACATCGAGAAATTCCTTGCCAAGGTAAAAGATCTCCTGAAGAAAAAATCCTCTGTTGTCATCGCAGTATCCGAGGGAATCAAGCTGGCTGACGGACGCTACGTATGCGAGCTTGGAAGCGTAGGAGACTACGTGGACGCATTCGGCCACAAGCAGCTTCAGGGGACCGCCACCTATCTTGCCAACTTCCTGGCAGCAGAGTGCGGCTGCAAAACCCGTGCCGTAGAACTCTCCACCCTTCAGAGAAGCGCTTCCCACATGGCATCCCGGGTGGATATTGATGAGGCCATGATGGTTGGCGGTGCTGCAGTAAAGGCAGCAGACGAAGGGGATACCGGCAAGATGGTAGTTATCGACCGTGTATCCGATGATCCGTACATGGCAGCCACCGGAATTTACGATGTGCACCGCATTGCGAATGAAGAGAAGCTGGTTCCGAGGAACTGGATGAACAAAGAGGCCAATAATGTGACCAAGGACTTCATCGACTACATCAAGCCTCTGATCCAGGGGGATTATCAGCCAATCATGGTGAACGGCGTTCCCCGTCATCTGGTGCTGAATACTGGCAGAAAAAAGAAAAATTAACAAAATGAGAAAAAATTGACTGTTTTTTACCAGAATAACCTTGACGAATGACGAATAAGCCTATAAAATAACTATGTGCGTATAAAACATAGTTTTATGTTCAATGAACAAATATTTAGGAGGAAAATGTAAAATGGCAAAATGGGTTTACATGTTTACAGAAGGTAACGCTGATATGAGAAACCTTCTGGGTGGTAAAGGTGCCAACCTTGCTGAGATGACAAACCTTGGACTTCCTGTTCCGCAGGGATTTACAATCACTACTGAAGCTTGTACT
Source organism: Blautia segnis (assembly GCF_014287535.1). Lineage (NCBI taxonomy): Bacteria > Bacillati > Bacillota > Clostridia > Lachnospirales > Lachnospiraceae > Blautia > Blautia segnis. The sequence continues at coordinate 119,170 of NZ_JACOOT010000002.1, forward strand.
CAGTACTATGAGGATGGAAGACAGATCAACGACGAGATTATGGGTCAGATCATGGAAGCAATCACCAAAATGGAAGGAGTTACCGGTAAGAAATTCGGTGATGTCGAGAATCCACTGCTTGTTTCCGTTCGTTCTGGCGCAAGAGCTTCCATGCCAGGTATGATGGATACTATCCTGAACCTTGGTTTAAATGAGGACGTTGTAGCTGTATTATCTGAGAAATCCGGCAACCCGCGTTGGGCTTGGGACTGCTACAGAAGATTTATCCAGATGTACTCTGACGTAGTTATGGAAGTTGGTAAGAAATATTTTGAAGAGCTTATCGACAAAATGAAAGCTGACAGAGGCGTTACTCTTGACGTTGAGCTTACAGCTGATGACCTTAAAGAACTTGCTATGCAGTTCAAGGCTGAATATAAAGAAAAAATCGGTTCTGATTTCCCATCTGACCCGAAGGAGCAGTTAGTTGGTGCAATCAAAGCCGTATTCCGTTCCTGGGACAACCCACGTGCCAACGTATATCGTCGTGACAATGATATCCCATATTCCTGGGGTACAGCTGTTAACGTACAGATGATGGCATTTGGTAACATGGGTGATGACTGTGGTACTGGTGTTGCATTTACAAGAGACCCAGCTACAGGAAACAAAGGTCTGTTCGGTGAGTTCCTTACCAATGCACAGGGCGAGGACGTAGTTGCTGGTGTTCGTACACCTATGCACATCGCTGAGATGGAGCAGAAGTTCCCGGAAGCATTCAAGAAATTTACAGAAGTTTGCCATACTCTGGAGACACACTACAGAGATATGCAGGATATGGAGTTCACTGTTGAGCATGGCCAGTTATACATGCTGCAGACACGTAACGGTAAGAGAACCGCTCAGGCTGCTCTGAAGATCGCTTGTGACCTTGTTGATGAGGGAATGAGAACAGAGGAAGAAGCAGTAGCTATGATCGATCCTCGTAACCTTGATACACTTCTTCATCCTCAGTTCGATGCTAAGGCTCTGAAAGCTGCTACACCAATGGGCAAAGGTCTTGGAGCTTCTCCAGGAGCTGCTTGCGGTAAGATCGTATTCACAGCTGATGACGCTGTAGAGTGGGCTGAGAGAGGCGAGAAGGTTGTTCTTGTTCGTCTTGAGACATCCCCAGAGGATATCACAGGTATGAAATCTGCACAGGGTATCCTGACAGTTCGTGGCGGTATGACATCTCACGCAGCAGTTGTTGCTCGTGGTATGGGTGAGTGCTGCGTTTCCGGATGCGGCGACATCGCTATGGACGAAGAGAATAAGAAATTCACACTTGGCGGAAAAGAGTTCCATGAGGGAGACTTCATTTCCATCGATGGTACAACAGGTAACATCTACGACGGAATCATCCCGACTGTAGACGCTACAATCGCTGGTGAGTTCGGACGTATCATGTCCTGGGCTGACAAGTACAGAACAATGAAAGTTCGTACAAACGCTGATACTCCTGCTGACGCTAAGAAAGCAGTTGAGCTCGGTGCTGAAGGTATCGGTCTTTGCCGTACAGAGCATATGTTCTTCGGTGAGGGACGTATCGATGCATTCCGTGAGATGATCTGCTCCACAACAGCTGAGGAGAGAGAAGCAGCACTTGCTAAGGTTCTTCCATATCAGCAGGAAGACTTCGAAGGTCTGTTCGAGGCTCTCGAGGGCAATCCTGTAACAATCCGTTTCCTGGATCCGCCGCTTCATGAGTTCGTTCCTACAGAAGAGGAAGACATCAAGAAGCTTGCTGATGCTCAGGGCAAGACTGTAGAGGAAATCAAGACAATCATTAGCTCTCTTCATGAGTTCAACCCAATGATGGGACATCGTGGATGCCGTCTGGCAGTTACCTATCCTGAGATCGCTAAGATGCAGACAACAGCAGTTATCCGTGCAGCTATCAATGTAAAGAAAGCTCACGCTGACTGGAATATCTGCCCAGAGATCATGATCCCGTTAGTAGGCGATATCAAAGAGCTTAAATATGTTAAGAAGTTTGTTGTTGAGACAGCTGACGCTGAGATCGCAGCAGCAGGCGTAGATCTGAAATATGAAGTAGGTACTATGATCGAGATCCCACGTGCAGCTCTTACAGCTGATGAGATCGCAAAAGAAGCTGACTTCTTCTGCTTCGGTACCAACGACTTAACTCAGATGACATACGGATTCTCCCGTGATGACGCTGGTAAGTTCCTTAACGCATACTATGACGCTAAGATCTTCGAGAATGACCCATTTGCAAAACTGGATCAGGTTGGTGTTGGTAAGCTTATGGATATGGCTATCAAACTTGGTAAGCCGGTTAACCCGAACCTTCACATCGGAATCTGTGGAGAGCACGGTGGAGATCCGTCTTCTGTAGAGTTCTGCAACAAGATCGGTCTTGACTATGTATCCTGCTCACCATTCCGTGTACCGGTAGCTCGTCTGGCAGCAGCTCAGGCAGCAATTGCTCAGAAGAACAAATAATTCATTCTTGTGAGAGGGTAAAGTGATCTATCCTGTAAAAGGGTAAATCGCCCAACCAACTAAATAAATTTGTCCAAGCGTAAAAATTGACCTTGATGGACTGGAATTTCCAGCCCGTCAGGGTCTTTTTTGATTTATAGAGTGGTGGAAATCTTGACTTAAGTGATTTTTTTCAGTAAAATTTGTATTTTAATTTTGGGAAAACCGCAATATAATACAAGAGGTGCTTATGCGTAAAATTGGCTACAAAGATCGGTGCGAGAAAAAAACATTGTTCGAATGCAAAGAAGTATGCAGAGCTATTAGAAAGACTGTCAGAAATGGATTCACATTCTTGAGGGCGTAAAAAATCTTGTGTCTTTGGAAAGTAAATCTTTTTGATAAGAATTAGATATGTAAAATTTTGCTGTCGACTTTAAGATTTTAGTGTTGTCGAATCTGTCTTTCTATTTATAGTATAACCATGTGAGAAGGTTTTATACACATTTTTTGATTTTTTTGTATGACAAATAAGACATTGTATTGATTGCTTTTTTCGTGGGCGCTGCCCACACCCGACCTCTGGAATAGAGTAGGGAAATTCTGGCAATAATACAAATGCCGACGGAATAGAAAGGAAGCGGGAATGGTCAGCTTTGGAGCAAATCCATTCCTGCTTTTCTTTTCTCTACAGATAGTTGGTAAGCCGTTCTCCATACAAGACAATCAACTAATTCAACACCTGATCCCAGTTCCGATATCTCTGTATCCATTTCCTGACTACGTTTTCGCTGGCAAGATACAGCATCTTTTCCAGTGCTGTATCGCTTGGAAATAAACTCTTGGTTTTTGTGACTTTCCGGTATTGACGGTTCAATCCCTCTATGATGTTAGTTGTGTACATAATACGTCTGATACCATTTGAAAACTGGAAAAAGGAACTTACATCTTCCCAATTATTTTCCCAGTTGCTGACAGCATAGGGATATTTCTTTCCCCATTTCTCCTTAATGTTCTCCAGTTCTGATAAAGCTGCTGTTTCATTTGGAGCATTATATACTGCTTTGAAATCTGAGGAAAACTTTTTCAGATCATTGAGCATTCCAAGCCAGAACTTGCTGGTTTCATTGGCTCCTACTGTGATGCTGAGGATATCTTTGTACCCTTCCACTGTAACACCGAGAACAACATAAGCAGCACAGCTTAAAATCCTGCCATCCTCCCGGACTTTATAATGAATACAGTCCATAAAGACAAACGGATAAACCGGATTCAGAGGACGTGACTGCCACTCCTTGACCTGAGGAAGGATCTTATCGGTGATCTTGCTGACCATTTCTTTTGTTGTCTGTCTGCAGATCTCCCTTATGATTTTTTTCATAACCGAGAGTTGCATCCAACTCTGCCTCCATCAGCACCTGCAGGATATCTTTGAAACTGTCTTTCAGAAGCGTGTATACATCTGCAACGCTACTAATGTTGCTTTCTGAGATAATCTGTCGAATTTGTTCCTTTGCAACTGCCATAAAAAATACTCCTTTTCGATAAGAATTGTCATATCTGAATTCTTACCAAAAAGGAGCCATTTTTTACCAGAAACACAAACTATTTTACACTACCCTTTGATATAGTTTCGCAGGCTAGAACCGAGAGGAACAGTTCACTCTCGACTTACCTCTGGGATTTATTTTGTTCATACCTTCATTGGTACTATTCGGACCTCCGGCTACCTGCATTTCTTTTGCCATCCTTCTTTTGGTTGTCAGGCATACTTTCTGTTTACACACTACAGAAGAAAATGCATGTTCTCTCCAGTTTATATATATTCCTTGTTGTATTTTTTTAACACATTTTTCTTATAAATGCAAAACCGATGGGTTAAACTATAATTAGCTTAACCCATCGGTTTTGCATTTATAAATACCTGGTAAAAATTTAAGAGAAAATATATGTCATACACAGCTTTTCCTTCGTGTACATAAGCAGCTCTATTTTATTTTATATACCAACTTTATCAATCTCTATCCAAATAATACTTATCAATTATGCTTTCTACTTCTGAATCACCATAACCATGTTTTTCTCTTAACTGATCTGCAAGATTCTTTCCTCTTTCAACCCACTCATCATGTTCAGATCCATATGTATTACATTTTTTTCTATAAATCCGTTCTGCATGGTCATAAACTTTCCAATACTCATTTGAACCATTTACTAATGCCATTTCATTGCCCTCCATTGTTTACAATATTTAGAACTGTTTATTATACATCAATCTCTTAAATTTCTATTTAGTATTTAATCTTATTTAATTTTTTATCTCGTTTTTCCACACTTTCGCATTATATACCACCATATTCCTACTATAATAATTAATGCCGAAATAGCTTCAGAATTTTCAGTGCAGTAGTCGTTAAACATTACAGTAATTCCGTCGAGCCCGTATTTCATAATCATACTTGCTAAGCCCACACCAATGCCTCCCACAGTTGCAAGCATCCTTGACTTTTTTATAAACACATATACAAAAAAGAAAGGTATCAGAACCACTAATGCACTTGGACAATCGCTATAATTTAGCAACATACATACTACCAAATATAGCAAAATTCCCCACAAAATACGCAAATAAATCGTTTCCGCTTTTCTAAAAAAACCTAATATTTTATTCATTCCAAATCCCTCTTATCACTTTTTGCTTCTTCTATCAAAGATTGAATAAACACCACGCATACTCCTAAAATAAATACATATAAGTTCTTAAAAAACCTTTCTTCCAGACTTCTCTTGGAAAAATTATGTTTCAAGCTTATCCCTTCTCCCCCTCATCATTTGCCTTAGTCCATTTAGTACCCCAAATATATTGTGATAATTATATGACCTTTATATTCGTATGTCAAGTCGTATTTCCATTTTTAAATCAGTTTATTTTTTCCTGTTTTTCCGTACGATAGCGATTAAAGGAGGATTGTATGGATTTAGATTACAAAGAAATAGGTAAACGAATTGCCCGGAGGCGAAAAGAACTGGGCCTAAAGCAATCAGAGGTAGAAGAACGAGCTGATCTTAGTCAAAAATACCTCTCAAATATTGAACGAAGTATTTCAATTCCCTCTATAGAAGTAATTATGCGGCTCGCTGTTGCACTGGATACGACTCCTGATGAATTTCTTCTAGGGACACAGCATTATGATACTGATAATGAATGGAAAAATAGCAGTGAACTATTACGCAATATGTCACCCAAACAGCTTTCACTTGCAAAAAATTTTCTGGTATGGCTTTCTGAACAGGACTTATAAAGTAAGCACTTAAATCTTGGTTAGCTTTACTATCTGCGTTTTTAAACCCATAGTGATAGTAAATGAAAAGCCTAATCCCCCAGCTATGCTGGGGAGAATGGAGTAGGCGGAAGCGGTGAGGATAACAAAATAAAGCCTCCTGTGATATGATGAGAATGGTGTCGCAAGCCAAACTCA